>JAEZGC010000077.1 GCA_023437345.1 Actinomycetes bacterium | reverse complement strand
GTCGACCTGCCGGTGGTGCACACCATGATCAGCGGGGTGCGCGACAACTGGGACCCGTCCCGGCTGATTCCGGCCGGCTGGCTCGGCGTGTCGCCCGAACAGGTGCTCACCACCGGAGGCCCGCTCGAGGTGCTCTCCGACATGGCGACCATGACCGGGCAGAGCCTCGTCGCGCTCGTGCAGTTCCCCGTGAAGGTGTGGAACGTGGTGGCCGACATGGTCACCGGGCGGCCGCGCGACGTCTACGGGCCGATCAGCATCCTCGGCGCGAGCCAGGTGGCCGGACAGGTGATCGCCCAGGAGGGGTTGCCCTGGCAGACCAAGGCTGTCACCTTCGCGTCGCTGCTGGCCTCGATCAACCTGTTCCTTGCAGTGTTCAACCTCGTCCCACTACCGCCGCTGGACGGCGGGCACATGCTTGGGGCGGTGTGGGAATGGCTGCGCCGTCGCGGTGCCCGGCTGCTGCGGCGGCCCGACCCGGGCCCGTTCGACACCGCACGGCTGCTGCCTATCGCCTACGGGGTGGCGGCGCTGCTGCTGCTCAGTGGCGTCGTACTGATCCTCGCCGACATCATCAGCCCGCTGCAGCTGTTCTGACAGCGCGCAGGGCTGGCCGGGGTGGGTAGGCTGTCGAGCGGATCAGGTTGCGCCCACGGCTACCCCCGGGCGACTGCTACCGCTTGACGATTGAGGAGTACATGGCCATCAACCTCGGGATGCCCGCCGTCCCGCCGCCCGTCCTGGCGCCCCGCCGGCCGACCCGCCAGATCCGGGTCGGCAAGGTGCTCGTCGGAGGCGGTGCGCCGATCTCGGTGCAGTCGATGACCACCACCAAGACGACAGACATCAACGGCACCCTGCAGCAGATAGCCGAACTCACCGCCACCGGTTGCGACATAGTCCGCGTTGCGGTGCCCAGCCAGGATGACGCCGACGTCCTGCACATCATCGCCAAGAAGTCGCAGATCCCGGTGATCGCCGACATCCACTTCCAGCCGAAGTACGTCTATGCCGCGATCGACGCCGGTTGCGCCGCTGTCCGGGTGAACCCGGGCAACATTCGAGCCTTCGACGACCAGGTGAAGGAGATCGCGCGGGCCGCCAGCGACGCCGGTGTCTCGATCCGGATCGGGGTGAACGCGGGTTCCCTCGACAAGCGGCTGCTGGCCAAGTACGGCGCACCGACCGCCGAAGCCCTCGTGGAGTCGGCGCTGTGGGAGGCGAGCCTGTTCGAGGAGCACGACTTCCGCGACTTCAAGATCTCGGTCAAGCACCACGACCCCGTTGTCATGGTGCGGGCCTACGAGATGCTGTCGCAGGCCTGCGAGTACCCGCTCCACCTGGGCGTCACCGAGGCGGGACCAGCCTTCCAGGGCACCATCAAGAGCTCGGTCGCCTTCGGCGCGCTGCTGGCGAAGGGGATCGGCGACACCATCAGGGTGTCGCTGTCCGCGCCACCGGCCGAGGAGGTGAAGGTCGGGATCAAGATCCTCGAGTCGCTGAACCTGCGGCCGCGCCACCTCGAGATCGTGTCCTGCCCCTCGTGCGGCCGTGCCCAGGTGGACGTGTACAAGCTCGCCGAGGAGGTCACGGCCGGGCTGGAGGGCATGGAGGTGCCGTTGCGGGTGGCAGTCATGGGCTGCGTCGTGAACGGCCCCGGCGAGGCCAGGGAGGCCGACCTCGGCGTCGCGTCCGGCAACGGCAAGGGCCAGATCTTCGTCAGGGGCGAGGTGATCAAGACGGTTCCCGAGGCCGAGATCGTGCAGACCCTGATCGCCGAGGCCAACCGGCTGGCCGCCGAGGCGCCGGTGGCGGAGTCGGGCCCCGTCCAGGTCAGCGTGGGGTAGCGATGTCGGCGCGGATCCTCACCGCCGCGGATGCCCCGCTGGTGAGGGAGATCGTGGCCGCTGACCCGGTCTGCAACGTCTTCGTCGGCTCCCGGGTCGACGCCGGAGTGCTCAACCCGACCAGCGCCGGGGTGCTGTGGGGGTGGCCGGCCGACCGGCCCCGGGCGCTGCTGCACATCGGGGCCAACATGGTGCCGGTGGCGACCGACCTGGACGCCATCCCCGCCCTTGTCGAGGCCGCCGGCCGGCGGCGGACCTGCCAGTCGATAGTCGGACCGAGCTGGCTGGCGTGGCCGCTGTGGCAGGCGCTGGCCGCCCGCTGGGGGTCGCCGTACCAGGAGGTGCGCGAAGTGCGCCGCAGGCAACCCGTGATGTCGCTCACCCGGCCGCCGCTGGGGCCCATCGACCGGCGCGTCCGTCCGGTCTCCGGGGCCGACTTCGCCTCCTACCTGCAGGCATCGGTGGCGATGTACACCGAGGAAGTCGGCAGCGACCCGCTAGCGCAGGGGGCCGGCGCCGGCTACCGCAACTACTGCCGCTGGCTGGTCGAGTCCGGTCGGGCGTTCGGCATCGTCGAGGACGGCAGGGTGATCTTCAAGAGCGACATCGGGGCGGCCAGCGGCCGGGTCGCCCAGATCCAGGGGGTGTGGCTCGACCCGGAGCTGCGCGGCCGCGGCCTGTCGGCACCGGCGATGGCTGCGGTCAGCGAGTACGTCCTGGCCGACTACACCACAGCCTGCCTCTACGTCAACGACTTCAACACCCGCGCCATCCGCTGCTACGAGCGGGTGGGGTACGAGCAGGTGGGGGAGTTCGCCACGATCCTGTTCTGACCCACCCCACAGGTGGGCCGCACGGCCGCCCCGACCCCCGCCGCGTCCGGCTGGCCGTTTCGGGCCGAGGGTGGCGGCACCCGTCGGGTGAGAGGTCAGGAGACCTCGGTGACCGGGGCGCCGGTCAGCTCGACGAGCTCGGCGGGGGAGAGCGGGAACACGGCGTGGGGGTGGCCGGCGGCCGCCCAGATCTGCTCGAAGCGGAACAGCCCCGAGTCGACCACGACCACCGGCGGCCGGGTGTGCGCCACCGGTGACACGCCCCCGATCGAGAAGCCGGTCGCCGCCTTGACGAAGTCGGCATCCGCGCGTCCCAGCGCCCCGGTGAGGGCGGCCACCTTGTCGACGTCCACCCGATGGTCTCCGGCGGTCACCACCACGACGGCGGCATCATCGGCGGCGCGCCGAAAGACAATGCTCTTGGCGATCTGGCCGAGTTCGACCCCCAGGGCGTCGGCGGCGTCCTGCGCGGTCCGTCCGGTCACCGGCAGCATGACGACGTCGTGGGGGTGGCCGGCCTCGGCGAGCCGGTCGGCGACCCGACGCACGGCGTCGGGCAGTGGTGGCTGGGTCACGCCGGACATCGTGCCACGGTTGGCAGCCCTGCCCGGATGGTGATGAGCCAGTGGTCGGCGTGGCTGTCGCTAGGCTGTGCCGGTGATCACCCGACTCTCCTCCTGCTTCGTCCGCACCCTGCGCGATGATCCCGCCGACGCCGAACTGCCCAGCCACAAGTTGCTGGTCCGGGCCGGGTACATTCGGCGGGTGGCGCCCGGCATCTACTCCTGGCTGCCGCTGGGGCTGCGCGTGCTGCAGAAGGTCGAGCAGGTGGTCCGCGAGGAGATGGACGCGATCGGTGCCCAGGAGGTGCGCTTCCCGGCCCTGCTGCCGCGCGAGCCGTACGAGGCCAGCAATCGCTGGACCGAGTACGGGCCGAACCTGTTCCGGCTGAAGGACCGCAAGGGCGGCGACTACCTGCTCGGGCCGACCCACGAGGAGATGTTCACCCTGTTGGTGAAGGACCTGTACTCCTCCTACAAGGACCTGCCGCTGTCGCTGTACCAGATCCAGACCAAGTACCGCGACGAGGCCCGGCCCCGCGCCGGGCTGCTCCGCGGCCGCGAGTTCGTCATGAAGGACTCCTACTCGTTCGACGTGGACGACGCAGGGTTGGCCGACTCCTACCAGCGGCACCGCGAGGCCTACGTCAGGATCTTCGACCGGCTGGGCCTCGACTACGTGATCGTCCAGGCCATGTCGGGAGCCATGGGCGGCTCGGCCTCTGAAGAGTTCCTGGCCGTCTCGCCCAACGGCGAGGACACCTTCGTCAGGTCGCCCGGCGGGTACGCCGCCAACGTCGAAGCCGTCCGGGTGCCGGTCCCGGCCGCCGAGGACGCCGCCGACGCCGGCCCGGCGCGCGAGATCGACACCCCCGGCACCCCCACGATCGCCGACCTGGTCGCCGCCGTGAACGCCACGCAGCCGCGGGCCGACCGGCCCTGGACGGCCGCGGACACCCTGAAGAACGTGGTGTTCCGGCTGGTTAACCCCGACGGCAGCTCCAGCCCGCTGGTCGTGGGCCTGCCCGGCGACCGCGAGGTCGACGCGAAGCGGCTCGAGGCCGCTGTCGCGCCCGCCGAGGCCGTCCCGTTCGCCGACGAGGACTTCGCCGCCTTCCCGCAGCTGGTGAAGGGCTACCTCGGCCCGGTCAGCCTGGCCACCGGTGAGCCCGAGCAGGTGCTGGGGGAGAAAGCCGTGTTCGGCATCCGCTACCTTGTCGACCCGCGGGTGGTCGACGGCACCCGCTGGGTGACCGGGGCCAACCGGTCCGACACCCACCAGGTCGACGTCGTGGCGGGCCGGGACTTCACCGCTGACGGCGTCCTCGACGTCGCCGAGGTGCGCGACGGCGATCCGGCCCCGGACGGCTCGGGGCCGCTCAGCCTGGCGCGGGGGATCGAGATGGGCCACATCTTCCAGCTCGGCCGCAAGTACGCCGAGGCGCTCGGGCTGAAGGTGCTCGACGCCAACGGCAAGCTCGTCACCGTCACCATGGGCTCCTACGGGGTGGGTGTCTCGCGGGCGGTCGCCGCCGTCGCCGAGGCGACCTGCGACGACAAGGGCCTGGCCTGGCCGCGGGCGCTGGCCCCGTTCGACGTCCAGGTGGTGGCCACCGGAAAGGACGAGGCGGTGTTCGCGGCCGCCGAGCAGCTGGCCACAGAACTGGACGCCGCCGGCGTCGCCGTCCTGCTCGACGACCGCAAGGCGTCGCCAGGGGTGAAGTTCGCCGACGCCGAACTGCTCGGCATGCCGACCGTGGTGATCGTCGGACGCGGGCTGGCCGACGGGCTCGTCGAGGTCCGCGACCGCGCCACAGGGGAGCGCGCCGACCTGCCGGTGGACGGCGCCGCCGGACGGCTCCTCGAGCTGCTGTCGGCACCCTGACAGCGGGTGCGCACCCCGGCGGGTGCGCATAAGCTGGCCCAACACAACCGCACCTGACAATCGCATCGAAGGAAGCCCCGATGAACGCCCCAGACCTCGAACGGCTGCTGACCCCCGTCGTCGCCGAACGGAACCTCGAGATCGACAGGGTGGAGGTGCTGCGGGCCGGGCGCCGGTCGGTGGTGCGGATCTTCCTCGATGGTGACGGACCGGCGGGGCGCGGGCCCTCGCTTGACGACATAGCCGACGCCACCCGGGCGATCTCGATCGCCCTGGACGAGTCCACAGTCACCGGTGACGCCCCCTACACCCTCGAGGTGTCCTCCCGCGGCGTGGGGCGTCCGCTCACCGCCCCGAAGCACTACCGGCGCAACCGCGGCCGGCTGGTCGAGCTCGCCGGTCCCGCCGGCCCGATCACCGGGCGCATAGTCTCGGCCACTGACGAGGCCATCGTGCTGGACGTGGACGGCACCGACGTCACGGTCGGCTTCGCCGAGATCAGCCAGGCCGTGGTGCAGATCGAACTCAACCGCCTCCCCGACGACGAAGAGGAGATCTGATGGACATCGACCTTCAGGCGCTCAAGCAGCTCGAGCGCGACAAGGAGATCCGGATGGATGTCCTGTTGCGCGCGCTGGAGGACGCCCTGCTCAATGCCTACGCCAAGACCCCGGGAGCGCGTGACGGCGCCCGCGTCACCATCGACTCCAAGACCGGCAAGGTGAGCGTGCTGGTGCCCGACCTCGACGAGGAGGGCGAGAATGTCGGCGAGTTCGACGACACCCCCGAGGGGTTCGGACGGGTAGCGGCCGCCACCGCCCGGCAGGTCATCTTCCAGCGGCTGCGGGAGGCCGAGGACGAGCAGAAGTTCGGCCACTTCTCCGCCGTCGAGGGCGACATCCTCACCGGGGTGGTCCAGCAGGACAGGGACAGCCGGACGGTGCGGGTCGACCTCGGCACTATCGAGGCGATCATGCCGCAGGCAGAGCAGTCGCCGGGCGAGGAGTACATCCACGGCAAGCGGCTGCGGGTCTACGTGGTGAGCGTGCGGCGTGACCTGCGAGGGCCGCAGGTGGTGGTGTCCCGCACCCATCCGGGCCTGGTCGCCAAGCTGTTCCGGCTTGAGGTGCCCGAGATCGAGAAGGGCGTCGTCGAGGTCAAGGCGATTGCCCGCGAGGCCGGGCACCGGACCAAGATCGCGGTGCTCAGCCACGCTCCCGAGGTGTCGGCCAAGGGTGCCTGCATAGGGCCGATGGGGCAGCGGGTGCGGGCGGTGATGCACGAGCTGAACGAGGAGAAGATCGACATCATCGACTACTCCGACGACCCGGCCGAGTTCGTCGCCCAGGCGCTGTCGCCGGCGAAGGTGACCGGGGTCACCGTCACCGACGCCACAGCGAAGGCGGCCCGGGTGATCGTGCCCGACTACCAGCTGTCGCTGGCTATCGGACGCGAGGGCCAGAACGCCAGGCTCGCCGCCCGGCTGACCGGCTGGCGGATCGACATCCGGCCCGACACCGCGGTGTAGGCGCGGCCCTGCCAGTGAGACTGCCCGCCCGGTTCCCGCGCCGCCTCGCCCAGTTGCTCGTCGGCCTTGTCCTGTTCGGCTGGTCGATGGCCATGCTGGTGCGCGCCGGGCTCGGGTTGTTCCCGTGGGACGTCTTCCACCAGGGCCTCACCAACCTCGTCCCGCTCTCCTTCGGGCAGGTCACGATCGCCGTCGGGGCGGTAGTGCTGCTGCTCTGGATCCCGTTGCGGCAGCGGCCGGGGCTGGGCACCGTCCTCAACGTCGTCGTGATCGGCCTGGCCGCTGACGCGGGCCTGGCGCTGATCCCGGAGGCGGTCGGGTGGGTCGCCCAGTCGGCGATGTTGGCGGGGGGCGTGGTCGCCAACGGGCTGGCCGGGGCGCTCTACGTGGGCGCCCGGTTGGGTCCCGGGCCGAGGGACGGGCTGTGGGTGGCGATCACCCGGCGTACCGGACGCAGCATCAGGCTGGTACGGACGGTGCTCGAGCTCGCGGTGGTGGCGGCCGGCTGGCTGCTGGGCGGCACAGTCGGGGTCGGGACGGTGGCGTACGCGCTCGCGATCGGCCCGCTGGTGCAATTCTTCATGACGTGGGTCGAGGTCCGGCTCCCCGAAGCGGAATGGTTCAGCGGCCCTGGTGATGCGGCGGAACCGGAGCCGGTCAGCTCGGTCGCGGGCTGACGGTCACGCTCCCGGCCGGGCGATGAACCGGGGCACCCAGCGCAGGAACCCGGCCGCGCCCACGAGCGCCACCACGCCCATCAGGCCGGTCCCCACCGCCAGGCTGGACGCCGCCGTGACAGCCGACACCAGCACCGGGGCAACCGCCCCGCCGGCGTCGGTGAGGGTTCGCCAGGAGCCGAGGAAGGCAGCCGGGTCGCCGGCCGGGGCGAGGTCGGCGCCCAGGGTCAGCAGGATGCCGCTCGACAGCCCGTTGCCAACCCCGAGGACGGCAGCGAACAGCGCGTACCACATGGCGGCCCTCGGCATGTCGTGGGTAGCGGCGAGGGCGAGGAAGCCGGCGCCCATCAGCAGCATCGCCGGGAGGGCCGCCCACAGCCGCCCGAGCCGGTCCATGACCTGGCCACTGGCGTAGAACAGGGCGAAATCGAGGGCGCCGGACACCCCGACCACGAGCGCTATAGTCCCGGCGTCCAGCCCGATCGAGACTCCCCACCGCGGCAGCCCCACCTGCCGCGCCGAGCGCACCGCCGACAGCGACGCGGCGGCGAGCCCGAGCCGCGCCAGCACACCGCGGTGTCGCGCCATCGTCGCCAGGACCCCCGGCGACCGGGTGGCGCTGCCGACACCGGCCGCGCTGGTGCCCGCCTCGTCCGACAGCGGTCCGGGGGCCGCAACCTCACGCTCGGGGTCAGGGCCGAAGCAGACCAGCAGCACCGTCGCCACCAGGCAGCCGACGAAGAACCAGACCGCCGCCCGTTCCTGGCCGAAAGCGGTCAGCAGGCCGGCGGCGACGAAGGGCCCGACGAACATGCCCAGCCGAAAGCTGCCGCCCAGCAGCGACAGGGCGCGGGCACGGAAGGACAGC
>JAEZGC010000279.1 GCA_023437345.1 Actinomycetes bacterium | reverse complement strand
CGCCAGGCAGGAGGCCGCCGAGGCGAGGACGGAGCGAGCCGACGCCGTCGCCGCGCTGTCCGACGCCCGGTCGGCGACCAGCGCCGCGCAGGCCCAGCGCGACGCGGCGGTCCAGCGGGCCGAGGAGATCGCCGCCGACCGCGAGCAGCTGACCGCCCAGTTCAAGGCGCTGTCCGCCGAGATCCTCGCCAGCCAGACCAAGCAGGCCGACGCCGCCGCAGACCAGCGCCAGAAGCAGGCCGACGCCCTGCTCACGCCGGTCCGCGAGAGCCTCGAACGGTTCAACACCCGCCTCTCCGAGGTTGAGAAGGGCCGGGTCGAGCTCTCCTCCACCCTCACCGAGCAGGTCAAGGCAGTCCAGCTGACCGGCGAGCAACTCCGCCGCGAGACCAGCTCGCTGGTGACGGCGCTGCGCAAGCCGCAGGTTCGCGGCTCCTGGGGTGAACTGCAGCTGAGGCGGATCCTTGAGATCACCGGGATGCTCGAACACTGCGACTTCGTCGAGCAGGAGACCTCTCGCACCACCGCCGGCACCACGATCCGCCCCGACGTCAAGGTGACCCTGGCCGAGGGCAAGTTCATCTACGTCGACTCCAAGGTGCCGCTGGCGTCGTTCCTCGACGCCCACGAGGCCGCTGACGACCAGTCCCGTGACTCCCACCTGCGGCACTTCGCCAAGAACGTGAAGGACCACGTCGACCTGCTGTCGAAGAAGGACTACTACAAGGTCGACGGCGCCACTCCCGACTTCGTGGTGATGTTCCTGCCCAGCGAGGCGCTGCTGTCGGAGGCCTGCGGCCAGCTGCCCGACCTGCACGAGTACTCCCTTTCCCGTGGCATCGTGATCGCGACGCCGTCGACGCTGATCGCCAGCCTGAGGACTATCGCCTACTCGTGGAAGCAGGCGGCGCTGGCCGACTCGGCCAAGGACGTCCAGCTGCTGGCCCGCGAGCTGTACGACCGGCTTGCCAAGCTCGGCAGCCTCTTCGACGGGGTGGGCCGCTCGCTGACCACAGCCGTGAAGTCGTACAACTCGGCGGTCGGCTCGCTGGAGGGGCGGGTGTTCGTGACCGCCCGCAAGCTCAAGGACCTCAAGGTGGTCGACGCCGAACTCGGCACCGCCGCGCCGAGCGAGGCCGCCGTCCGTCCGCTGACCGCCCCCGAGCTGACCGAGGACGCAGCGGGCGTGCCGGCGATGATCGGGCGCGACCGCGCCGAACTCGACCTGCTACCGGGACGCGAGCCAGACCTCGCCGAGCTGGAAGGACTGACCGGCGGCGGCCGACCGTCCGCGCTGCCCGGGTTCGGGACCGCCTGACCCGGCCCGGCCGATCGGGGGCGGCCCGTCCCGCGGCCGTGCCGATGGGGCGCCCGACGACACGGCCGGTGCACAATGCCGGTGTGACTGACAGCGCACTGGTGGACGCGGCGAGCATCGACGAGGCAGCCGATCGGTTGGCGGGGGTGTCGGTCGTCACGCCGCTGCAGTTCAACGACCGGCTCAGCCAGCTCACCGGGGCGTACGTGTGGGTGAAGCGGGAGGACCTCCAGCCGGTGCGGTCCTACAAGATCCGGGGCGCCTACAACCTGATCGCGCAGCTGTCGCAGGCCGAGCGGGCCGCCGGGGTGGTGTGCGCCTCCGCCGGCAACCACGGCCAGGGGGTCGCCTTCGCGTGTGCCCGGCTGGGCATCGACGCCAGCATCTATGTGCCCTCCACCACCCCGCGCCAGAAGCGGGAGCGGATGATCGGGCTGGGTGACGGTCGGGTCCGGCTCGTGGTCACCGGTGACACCTACGACGAGGCGGCCGCCGCCGCCCGGGCTGACGCAGAGACCCGAGGCGCGATCATCGTCCCCGCCTTCGACGACCCCCGCACGGTCGCCGGCCAGGGCACGCTCGCCCGGGAGATAGTCGAACAGTTCGGGTCGGCGCCCGATGTGCTGGTGCTGCCGGTCGGCGGCGGCGGGATGCTCGCCGGCTGCCTGACCTGGCTGGCCGAGAACCACCCGGCGACCAAGGTGGTCGGGGTGGAGCCTGCCGGCTCCCCCACGCTGGCCGTCGCCCTCGATGCCGGCGGGCCCCGTGACCTGCCCCAGGTCGACACCTTCGTGGACGGCGCAGCGGTCCGGCGGGCCGGCGACCTCACCTACCGGATCGCGGCACAGCACCGTCCGGCCATGTACTCGGTCCCTGAAGGCCGGATCTGCAGCGAGATGCTGCAGCTGTACCAGACCGAGGGGATCATCGCCGAGCCGGCCGGGGCGTTGGCGACGGCCAGCCTCGGCATCTTCCAGCCCCAGCCGGGCCAGGTGGTGGTCGCCGTGGTGTCCGGCGGCAACAACGATGTCTCCCGGTACGCCGAGATCGTCGAGCGCGCGCTGGTCTACGAGGGCCGCAAGCACTACTTCCTGGTGAATTTCCCCCAGGAGCCCGGCGCGCTGCGCCGCTTCCTCGACGAGGTGCTCGGCCCCGACGACGACATCACGCTGTTCGAGTACGTGAAGCGCTCGAACCGGGAGACCGGGCCGGCCCTGGTCGGCATCGAACTCGGCGACCCGGCCACCCTGCCCGCGCTGCTCGCGCGGATGGCCGAGAGCCCGATGCGGGTCGAGCCGATCGATCCGGGAAGCCCGTCCTACAGGTTCCTGGTCGCTCCCTGATCAGTCGCCGCCCGCCGCCCGCCGCAGGTCCTTGCGCAGTTCCGGCGGCAGGGCGAAGACGAGGTTCTCCTCGGTCAGCCGCTCCTCGACCGCGGCGGGGAAGCCGTGCTGCTCCAGCAGCGCCACGACGCCCTGGACCAGCTCGTCGGGCACGGACGCCCCGGAGGTGACCCCGACGCTCGACACCCCCTCCAACCAGGCCGGATCCACCTCGGAGGCGTTGTCCACCCGGTAGGACGCCTTGGCGCCGGCCTCCAGCGCCACCTCCACAAGCCGGACCGAGTTCGACGAGTTCTGCGAGCCCACCACGATCACCAGGTCGGCTGTGGCGGCGATCTGCTTGACCGCCGACTGCCGGTTCTGCGTGGCGTAGCAGATGTCGTCGCTCGGCGGATCGACAAGGTTAGGGAACCGCTCCCGCAGCCGGGTGACGGTCTCCCAGGTCTCGTCCACGCTCAGCGTGGTCTGGCTCAGCCACGCCACCTTCGCCTGCGGGTCGAGCGCGACGCCGGGGACGTCGTCGGGGTGCTGGACGAGCGTGATGTGCTCCGGCGCCTCACCGGTGGTGCCCTCGACCTCCTCGTGGCCGGCGTGGCCGATCAGCAGGATCGGCATCCCCTGTCCGGCGAACCTGCGGGCCTCGTTGTGAACCTTGGTCACCAGCGGGCAGGTCGCGTCGATGGTCTTCAGGCCGCGGGCTGCCGCCTCGGCGTGCACCGCCGGCGACACGCCGTGGGCGGAGAACACCACGGTGGCGCCGACCGGCACCTCGTCGAGCTCCTCGACGAAAATGGCGCCGCGGGCCTCGAGGTCTTCCACGACGTGCCGGTTGTGCACTATCTGCTTGCGGACGTAGACCGGCGGGCCGTAAAGGTCGAGAGCCTTCTCGACGGTCACCACCGCCCGGTCGACGCCGGCGCAGTAGCCCCGGGGCGCGGCGAGCACAACCCGCTTGGTGGATTCCATGCCCCCAGCTTAGTTGGCGGCCCCGGCAGACCCTGAGCCGGCCCGTCCCGCCGCCCCTGCGCCCCGCAGAATCCGGTTCCCGCAGGCCCTACGAGGCGTATCTGCAGCCATGAAGGCGCTGTGGACGGGATTGTGCGGGAGGCGGCGGCCCGGGCCGGCTGTCTGGTGCACCCCTTAGGCTGAGCGCGTGCCGCTGCCGAACTCGCCGGACTCCCCGCAACCGCTGCGGGAGGTGGTCCGGCTCACCAAGGACTGGGTGGAGCGCCTCGGCCCCGTCTGGGTGCAGGGCCAGCTCATCGAGATCAAGCGACGGGCCGGCGCCACCCAGTTCCTCACCCTGCGCGACACGGTGGCCGAGGTGTCGGTGCGGCTCTCCACCTCGACCGCCGTGCTGGACGCCGCCGGCCCACTGACCGAGGGCACCGTGGTCGCGGCGTGGGTGAAGCCCACGGTCTGGATGGGGTCGGGCCAGCTCACGTTCGAGTGTCGCGAACTGCGCCCCACCGGGGAGGGACGCCTGCTCGCCGCCATCGAGCAGCGCAAGCGGATGCTGCAGGCCGAGGGCCTGTTCAGCGCCGAACGCAAGCGCCGCCTGCCCTTCCTTCCCCGCCGGATCGGACTCGTCACCGGGGCGGGCAGCGCGGCCGAGCGCGACGTCCTCGACAACGTGGCGCGGCGCTGGCCGGCCGCCCGCTTCGAGGTCCGGCACGCGACGGTGCAGGGGCCATCCGCCGTCACGCAACTGATGGCGGCGCTGGCCGACCTCGAACGCCATCGCGACGTCGACGTGATCATCGTCGCGCGCGGCGGCGGCTCGCTGGAGGACCTGCTGCCGTTCAGCGACGAGGCGCTGGTTCGGGCGGTCTTCGCCATGCGGACGCCAGTGGTCTCGGCTATCGGCCACGAGACCGACACCCCGATCCTCGACCTGGTGGCCGACCTGCGTGCCTCCACCCCCACCGACGCTGCCAAGCGGGTGGTGCCCGATGTCGCTACCGAACTCGCCGGGGTCGCCCAGACCAGCGCCCGGATCCGGCAGGCGATCCTTGGCCGGCTCTCCCACGAGGAGCGCCGGCTGTCCGAACTGCGCTCCCGGCCGGTGCTGCGTGACCCGGCGGCGCCGATCGCCGCCCACCTGGAGCGGGTCTCGGTACTGCGGGGCAGGCTGCGACGGGCGGTCGGCGCGACGCTGCGCGAGGAGTCCCGCCAGGTCGACCACCTGATCAGCAGGGTGCGGGCGATGTCGCCTAGGGCCACCCTGCAACGCGGCTACGCCATAGTCTCGCGGGACTCCGAGACCATCTCGGAGGCCGCCCAGACCGCGGCCGGGGAGTCGCTCACCGTCCAGTTCGTCGACGGCCGGATCGGCGTCGACGTCACATCAGTCCAGGAGGTCGGATGACCGAGGAAACCCCCAGCTACGAGCAGGCCCGCGACCAGCTGCTGGCGATAGTGCAGCAGCTGGAATCCGGGGACGTGCCGCTGAGTGAGTCGATGGCGCTGTGGGAACGCGGCGAGCAGCTCGCCGCCATCTGCACGCAGTGGCTGGAGGGCGCCCGGGCGACCATCGAAGCGGCGCGGGCCACCCCCGAGTAGGCCGCGCGTGACAGTCCTGCCCGAACTCGCCGCCGTCCAGCGCCGCACGATAGCCGTCCTGGCGGGCGGGCAGGTGCTCGGCGGGATCAGCTTCGGCGCCACCATCTCGCTGGGCGCCGTCCTGGCCGCCCGGGTGTCGGGCAACGACGCGCTGTCCGGCTGGGCGACAGCAGCCATCACCCTGGGCACCGCCGCCACAGCCATCCCGCTGGCAGCGCTCGCGCGGCGCCGCGGCCGGCGACCCTCGCTCACGCTCGGCCTCGGGGTGGCGCTGGTCGGCGTCGCCCTGGTCATCCTCGCGGTGCGCGGCGGCTCGTTCCCCCTCCTGCTGGCGGCGTTCCTGCTCATCGGCGCCGGCCAGGCGTCCAACCTGCAGACCCGGTTCGCCGCCGCCGACCTCGCCACCGACGCCACCCGCGGGCGCGACCTGTCGGTGGTGGTGTGGGCGACGACTGTCGGTGCCGTGGCGGGGCCGAACCTGGTCGGACCCGGGGAGCTGCTGGGCGCCCAGGTCGGGATGCCGCCGCTGACCGGCGCCTACCTTTTCACTATCGTCGGCCAGCTCCTCGGCATCGCGCTGATCCTGCTCGGCCTGCGCCCCGATCCCCTGCTGCTCGCCCAACGGGTGGTCCTTGCCGCGCGGGACGCCGGCACTGCCGCCCCGATCGCCCGCGAGGACCGTCCGGTGGCCGCCGGCTACGCCACCGGGGCGATAGTGGGGGCCCACATGGTGATGGTGGCGATCATGGCGATGACGCCGATCCACCTGCTGCACCACGGCGCCACCCTGACCGTGGTCGGCGTCACGATCAGCCTTCACGTGCTGGGCATGTTCGCCCTCTCACCGGTGATGGGGGTCCTGGCCGACCGGGGGGGACGCAGCCCGGTGATCCTGGCCGGGTGCGCCATCCTCGCCGGCTGTGTGGCGATAGTCGCCCTCGCCGAGCACAACACAGCAGCCGTCACTGTCGCGCTCGTGCTGCTCGGGCTGGGCTGGAGCGCCGTCACGGTGGCCGGCTCGACCCTGCTGACCGAGGCCTCCGCCGAGGACGTCCGCACCCAGCGCCAGGGCCGGACCGACTTCGCGATGAGCCTGGCGGGCGCTGTCGGTGCGGTAGCGGCCGGCGGTGCGCTGAGCTGGGTCGGCTTCAGCGGGCTGGCGCTGTTCGCGCTGCCGGTGATCGCGGCCGTGGCCGTGCTCACACCGCTGGCGCGGCGCTGAGCAGGCCACCGCCGGTGCGCTCACTCCTCCAGGGTGGTGACGTCCCCCTCGTCCTGGCCCAGCGCGCGCGCCCTCAGCACCCGGCGCATGATCTTGCCCGACCGGGTCTTGGGGAGCTTGTCGGGGAAGTCGACGGAGTCCGGCTTGGCGATCGGCGAGAGGTGGGCCGAGACGTGGCGGCGCAGGTCCTCGGCCAGTTCGACCGACGGCGCGTAGCCGACCCGCAGCACCACGAAGGCGTGGATGGCGTTGCCCTTCACCTCGTGCGGCAGCCCGATCGCCGCCGCCTCCGCCACCGCAGGGTGCGACACCAGGGCTGACTCCACCTCGGCGGTGCCGAGCCGGTGGCCGGAGACCTTGATGACGTCGTCGGTGCGTCCGATCACCCAGAAGTAGCCGTCCGCGTCCCGCCTGGCCGAGTCGCCGGCCAGGTAGCGCCCCGGGTACTTCGACCAGTAGGTGCTGACGTAGCGGTCGGGGTCCTTGTAGAGCGTCCGCATCATGGCCGGCCACGGGTTCTTCAGCACCAGGAAGCCCTCCTCGCCGTCCGGCACCGGGTTGCCGTCCTCGTCAAGGATCTCGGCCTCCTGGCCGAAGAACGGCTTGCCGCCCGAGCCCGGCTTGAGCGGCATGCCCGGGGTCGGGCTGATCTGGAACATCCCGGTCTCTGTCTGCCACCAGGTGTCCATGATCGGGCAGCGCCCCTTGCCGATCACCCGGTGGAACCACTGCCAGGCCTCGGGGTTGATCGGCTCGCCCACCGAGCCGAGCAGTCGCAGCGACGACAGGTCGTGGCGGTTCGGCCAGGCCTCACCGAACCGCATCAGCGACCGGATGGCGGTGGGGGCGGTGTAGAAAGTGGTGATTCCGTAGTACTCGATGAGCTGCCACCACCGGTTCGGGTTGGGGTAGGTGGGCCCGCCCTCGTACATGAACGTGGTGGCACCGGTCAGCATCGGGCCGTAGACCAGGTAGGAGTGGCCGGTGATCCAGCCCGGGTCCGCCGTGCACCACCAGCGGTCCTCGTCACGGATGTCGAAGGTGTACTTCAACGTGGCGTACGTCCCCACCATGTAGCCGCCGTGGGTGTGCAGGATGGCTTTGGGTGCACCCGTCGATCCTGAGGTGTAGAGGATGAACAGCGGGTCCTCTGCGTCCATCTGCTCGGTGGGGCAGGCGCCCTTGGCGATCGGCAGCGCAGCCAGGTCGTGGTACCAGTGGTCGCGCAGCGGCTCCATCGCCACCTCGTGGCCGGTCCGCTTCACGACGATGACGTTCTCGACCGACGGGCTGAACCTGATCGCCTCGTCGACTATGTCCTTCAACTTGAAGATCCCGCCGTTGACCCACGAGCCGTCGGCGGTGATCACCAGCTTGGACTCGGAGTCGTCGATCCGGCTGGACAGGGCGTCGGCGGAGAAGCCGGCGAAGATCACCGAGTGGACGGCGCCGATCTTCGCGCAGGCGAGCATGGCGAACACCACCTCGGGGATGCGAGGCAGGTAGATGGTCACCCGGTCGCCCTTGCCCACCCCCATCGCCTTGATGATGTTGGCCATCTGGGTGACCTCGCGGTTGAGCGAGAAGTAGGAGTAGGTGAGGTGCTCGGTGCCGTTCTCCCCCACCCAGATCAGCGCCAGCTTGTTCTTGTAGGGGCCGTGCAGGTGGCGGTCGATGGCGTTGTGGACGATGTTCGTCCGCGCCCCGGTGAACCACTTGTAGAACGGCGCCCCGGAGTCGTCGAGCACCTTGTCCCAGGGCTGGAACCATTCGAGTTCGCCGGCTTCGGACTCCCAGAAGCCGACCGGGTCGGCTGCTGCCGAGGCCCGCAACGCGTCGGCGTCGGGCAACTCGTCACGGTGGACGAAGTCCGGATCGGGGTGGACAAACTCGACACTGGGCTCGCTCATGATCCTCCACATCGCTGATCTGGCGCGAGCCTAACGCCGCCGCTCGGACCGGCGGAAGGGTGCGTTCTGCCTAGCGGAGCGGCCCGCTGCGGGGGATCCGGGAGTACTCGCCGAGCGGGATGAGCTCGATGCCGTCCGGGTCGCGGGTCGCCTCCAGCATCGCCTGCCAGGCGGCGTGCAGCACCGGCTCCTCCGGCTCGGGGATCCTCGCCAGCAGCACCTGCTCCAGCCGGGCGCCCTCGAGGAAGCGGGTTCCGTCCGCGCTCACCCAGGCCGGGTCGAAGACCAGCACCGCGAGCACGAGGTCGGGCACCGGGTGCTGTTCGGGGGTGAGCGCCGGCTGGTAGTACGGGACGGCCAGCCCCCGGAAGCCGTGCCGCTCGTAGAAGGCGAGCCGCCGGGTCGGGTCGCCGAACTGCTCTGTCGAGCCGTACACGTCGGGGCGTTCCATCTCGGCGAGCAGCGCGCCGGGCGAGACCAGCTGGGCCCACTGCTCGACAGCGGCAGTGAGCAGCGCCGACCCCGCGCCGGCGCCGCGGTGCTCGGGCGCCATAGCGAGGTAGTCGAGCATCGACAGGCCGGTCTCGGAGTCATGGTCGGCCACCGCGGCCCCGGTGATCGCTCCTTCGGCGTCCTGGGTGATCAGGACCTCGCCCCAGGTGGAGGCGTGCATGAAGGCCGCCTTGTCGACCAGCTCATCGGGCTGGAACGAGCGCACCAGGATGGTGTCGAAGACGTCGCCGAGCTGGCTCGGCCGGGCAACCTGGACCGTCGTCATGGCCCCGACACTAATGCACGTCGGCGACGCCGTCGCGATCAGCCACGATGCTGAGGCGGACTACCGGTTTCCCGGCCGGGCCAACCGGCCCTGACCGGGCGCCCGCGGCAGTACAGTCACGCCATGACGACGCGGAGGTCAGGGCGCTACACCGACGATGTCGACGTGGTCATCCTTCGGGAACTGCTGGCCGACGGCCACGCCACCCTGGCGCGGCTGGGCGAGGCCACCGGCTTGTCCACCTCGGCGGTGCAGACCCGCGTCCGCCGGCTGGAGGAGCGCGGGATCATCACCGGCTACCGGGCGCAGGTCGATCCCGAGGCGATCGGGGTGCCGCTGGCCGCCTTCATCGAGGTGTCCCCGCTCGACCCGACGGTTGTGGACACGATCCCCGAGCAGCTGGTCGGCCTGCCCGAGATCGCGGCCTGCCACTCGGTGGCCGGGGACGCCGCCTACCTGTTGATGGTGCGGGTGACCACCCCGCAGCGGCTCGAGGAACTGATCCGTGAGGTGCGCCTGACGGCGAACGTGAACACCCGCACCACGGTGGTGCTGCAGACCTTCTTCGAGGACCGGCCCCCGCTGCTGCCGGAGCCGTGAACCGACGTACGCATCCCTACCGACGGAAATCCACCGTTCCAGAGTGGGCAGCGTCGGAAAACGTCCGGGTAGACTGCCCGGATGGACCGCTCAGTTTCGCTCTCACCCGCTGACGTGCACCAGGCCCTGGGCCGCTCCCTGCTTGTCGACGGCTTCCCGATCGTGCTCGACCTGGCCGCGTCGCGCGGCTGCGACCTGGTGGACGCCATCACGGGGGACCGCTACCTGGACCTGTTCGGCTTCTTCGGCTCCAACGCGCTGGGCATGAACCATCCCCTGATGACCCGCCCTGAGATCGTGGCCGAGCTGGGACGGATCGCGCTGCACAAGCCGAGCAACTCCGACATGTACACGGTCGCGATGGCCGAGTTCGTCGAAACCTTCCGCCGGGTGCTCGGCGACCCCCGGCTGCCTCACCTGTTCTTCATCGAGGGCGGCGGGCTGGCCATCGAGAACGCCCTGAAGGCCGCCTTCGACTACAAGAGCCGGCTCAACGAGTCCCGCGGGCTGTCGCCCACCCTGGGCAGCCAGGTCATGCACCTGCAGTACGCCTTCCACGGCCGGACCGGCTACACCATGTCGCTGACCAACACCGACCCCACCAAGACTGCCCGGTTCCCGGCGTTCGACTGGCCGCGGATCAGCGCGCCGTACCTGGGCACCGACAGCGACGGGCGCCCCCGTCCGGTGGCCGAACTGGAGGCGAAGTCGCTAGCCGAGGCGACGCGGGCCTTCGAGGTCCACGGGGCCGACATCGCGGCGTTCATAGTCGAGCCGATCCAGAGCGAGGGCGGCGACCACCACTTCCGACCCGAGTTCCTTCAGGCGATGCAGGAGCTCGTCCACAGCAACGACGCGCTGTTCATAGTCGACGAGGTGCAGACCGGGGTCGGCATGTCCGGAACGGCCTGGGCCTACCAGCAGCTCGGCCTCGAGCCCGACCTGGTCGCCTTCGGGAAGAAGACCCAGGTCTGCGGCGTGATGGCGGGCGGCAAGCTTGACGAAATCCCCGAGAACGTGTTCAACGTCAGCTCCCGGATCAACTCCACCTGGGGCGGCAACCTGACCGACATGGTGCGCGCCCGGTACACCCTGGAGATCATCGAGTCGGAGCGGCTGTTCGACCACGCCGCCGAGGTCGGTGCCTGGCTGCTGGCCGAACTGCAGGAGCTGGCGCAGCGCCAGCCGCTGGTGAGCAACCCGCGCGGGCGCGGCCTGCTGTGCGCGTTCAGCCTGCCCGACACCGCAACGCGGGACGCCCTGCTGGCCGAACTCGCTGCCCGCAACGTCCTGATCCTTGGCTGCGGACAGCGCAGCATCCGGTTCCGGACCCCGCTGACCGTCTCCGTCGACGACCTTCGTCGCGGACTGGCGGTCATCGATGAGACGCTGTCCGCGCTGACTCCAGCCAGCGTCTCCTGAGAGGAGCCCTGATGACCGCCGTCGGCCACCGGCCGGAGGACCTGCGCGCCCTCGCGCTCACCCGCCTGGCCGAGCTGGGGGTCGAGTTGACCCCCGGCGACCTGCCCGCACCGTCCGCCCTGTCCCCCGAGCCGCTGTTCGGGCTGGCCGCGGCCACGCCCGACCAGGTGGCGGACGCGGTAGCCGCAGCCCAGCGCGCGTTCGCGGTATGGCGGGAGGTGCCCGCGCCGGTCCGGGGCCAGCTGGTCCGCCGGCTCGGCGAGCTGCTGCGGGAGCACAAGGCGGCCCTGGCCGACCTCGTCACCCTCGAGGCGGGAAAGATCACCTCCGAGGCGCTCGGCGAGGTGCAGGAGATGATCGACATCTGCGAGTACGCGGTCGGCCTCTCCCGGCAGCTGTGGGGCAAGACGATAGCCAGCGAGCGCCCCGGCCACCGGGTGGCCGAAACCTGGCACCCGCTGGGCGTCGTCGGCATCATCTCGGCCTTCAACTTCCCGGTCGCGGTGTGGTCGTGGAACGCCGCCCTGGCGCTGGTGTGCGGCGACCCGGTGGTGTGGAAGCCGTCGGAGTCGGCACCGCTGTGCGCGCTCGCTGTCGACGCGCTGCTGCAGCGGGCGATCGCCGAGCAGGGTCATCCCCGGGAGCTGAGCCAGGTCGTGCTGGGCGACGCCAGGATCGGCGAAGCCCTGGTCGATCACCCGGGGGTCGCGCTGGTCAGCGCCACCGGGTCGGTGCGGATGGGACGCGCGGTCGGGCCGCGGGTCGCGGCCCGGTTCGGTCGCAGCCTGCTGGAACTGGGCGGCAACAATGCGGCGGTGGTGACTCCGTCCGCCCCGCTCGACCTGGCGATCCGCGGCATCGTGTTCTCCGCCGCCGGAACGGCCGGCCAGCGGTGCACCACGATGCGGCGGCTGATCGTCCACTCCAGCATGGTCGGCGAGGTGACCGACCGGATCGCGAGCGCCTACGCCTCGCTGCCGATCGGTGACCCGTTCGACCCGGCAACCCTGGTCGGCCCGCTGCTCAACGCCGCGGCCGGGGAGAAGTTCCTCGCCGCCATCGAAAAGGCGACCGCCCAGGGCGGCCGGGTGCTGGCCGGCGGTCGCCTGGTGAGCGTGCCGGGCAGCGACGCCACCTTCGCCGAACCGACCCTCATCCAGATGCCCGAGCAGTCGGGGATCGTGATGGAGGAGACCTTCGCGCCGATCCTCTACGTGCTCAGCTACGACGACTTCGACGAGGCGATAGCGCTGAACAACGGGGTCAGCCAGGGACTGTCGGCCTCGGTGTTCACCCGCGACCAGGCCGAGGCGGAACGCTTCACGTCGGCAGCCGGCGCTGACACCGGGATCGCCAACGTCAACATCGGTACCTCCGGAGCCGAGATCGGCGGCGCGTTCGGGGGCGAGAAGGAGACCGGCGGCGGCCGCGAGTCCGGCTCCGACTCCTGGCAGGCGTACATGCGGATGGCGACCAACACGATCAACTACTCCTCGGAGCTGCCGCTCGCCCAGGGCGTCAACTTCGGTGGCTAGCACCACCCCCGTTCCGGACGCCGCCGACGACGGCGCCGGACAACCCGGGAGCCGGCGCGCGCCTGTCGAGGGGGCGCCCTGGCTCGGTTGGGACGTCGGCGACCGGGAGCACTCCCGGATCGCGGTGGGGTTGTTCGCCGCCGGCTTCGCCACCTTCGCGCTGGTCTTCGACGCCCAGGCCGCGCTGCCGGCGATCGGCGCCGCTTTCGACACCACGACCGCTACTGCCGCCCTGACCGTGTCGGCGACCACCCTCGGCCTGGCGGCGTCGGTGCTGGGCTGGGCCGCGCTGGCCGACCGGATCGGGCGGGTGCCGGCGATGCGCCTCTCGCTCGGCGCAGCGCTGGTGCTGGCGCTCAGCCTCGGCCTGGCGGGGAGCCTCGGTCAGCTGATTGTGCTGCGGGGCCTGCTCGGGGTGGCGCTGGGCGCCGTCCCCGGGGTCGCGATGGCCTACCTGGCCGAGGAGCTGGCTCCGGGTCGG
Source organism: Actinomycetes bacterium (assembly GCA_023437345.1). Classification (GTDB taxonomy): domain Bacteria; phylum Actinomycetota; class Actinomycetes; order Propionibacteriales; family Propionibacteriaceae; genus Propionicimonas. Next base: position 17,265 of record JAEZGC010000279.1, on the reverse strand, counting down.
GTGTCGATAGCGGCCGGCATCTTCGTCGCCGGCAACACGGTAGGGGGCATCACCGGACGGCTGGCCGCCGGGTTGGGCGCGGCGTGGTGGGGCTGGCAGGTCGCCTTCACGCTGGTGGCGGTGCTGGCAGTCGCGATGGCGGCGGTGTTCTGGTGGGCGCTGCCCCCACCGCGCGGCTTCGTGCCGGGCCGGCGCGGGGAGTACCCCCTGCTGACGCGGGTGCTGTTCCAGCTGAAGGACCCCACCATGATGGGCCTGTACGCGCAGGGGTTCCTGCTGATGGGCGGCTTCGGCGCCGTGTACAACTTCCTGGGCTACCGGCTGCTCGGCGAACCCTTCGGGCTGCCGGCGACCGTGGTGAGCCTGGTCTTCCTGGCCTACCTCGCCGGTACCGCTGCCAGCCGGTGGGGCGGCGTCCTCGCGCTGCGCTGGGGGCACCTTGAGGTGATCCTGGCCGGCATCGGGATCCAGCTGGCCGGGATCGCGCTGCTGGCCTCTGACGACCTGGCCACCACCCTTGCCGGGCTTGTGGTGTTCACCGTCGGCTGCTTCACCGCGCACCCGGTGGCCAGCGGCCTGACCGGCCAGTCTGCGCTGCTCGGACGGGCCCAGGGCACCGCGCTCTACCAGTTGGCCTGGCTGGGCGGCACCGCGTTGTTCGGCTGGGTGGCCGGGCTGTGCTACGACGCGTGGGGGTGGGGTGCGCTGCTGGAACTGGTCGGCCTGCTCTGCCTGGCCGCCGCCGCGCTGGCGTGGACGGGCCTGCGGCTGCTCGCCGACCGGCGTCCGGAGGTGCCGGGCCGCGCCTTCGCCCAACCGGGCTGACCGCGTCCGCTGGCGACTCCAGTTACACCACAATGTCGGCCAGCAGGTCGGTCACCACCTCCGCGATCGGGGACCGCTCGGAGCGGGTCAGGGTGACGTGGGCGAACAGCGGGTGACCCTTCAGCTTCTCCACCACCGCCACCACGCCGTCATGGCGGCCGACCCGCAGGTTGTCGCGCTGGGCGATGTCGTGGGTTAGCACCACCCGGGAGTTCTGGCCGATCCGGCTCAGCACCGTGAGCAGCACGTTGCGTTCCAGCGACTGGGCCTCGTCGACAATCACGAAGGCGTCGTGCAGGGACCGCCCGCGGATGTGGGTGAGCGGCACCACCTCGAGCATGCCGCGGGCCAGGACCTCCTCGATCACGTTCTTGCTGGTCACCGAGCCGAGGGTGTCGAACACCGCCTGCGCCCACGGCGACATCTTCTCCCCCTCCGAGCCGGGCAGGTAGCCGAGTTCCTGGCCACCGACCGGGTAGAGCGGACGGAACACCATCACCTTCTGGTGCAGCTTGCGCTCCAGCACGGCTTCCAGGCCGGCGCACAGCGCGAGGGCTGACTTGCCGGTGCCGGCCCGGCCGCCCAGGGAGACGATGCCTACTTCGTTGTCCAGCAGCAGGTCGAGCGCGACCCGCTGCTCGGCGGAGCGGCCGTGGATGCCGAAGGCCTCGCGGTCTCCCCGGATCAGACGGACCGAGCCGTCGGCGAGCACCCGTCCCAGGGCGGACGAGGACGAGCCGTGCAGCACGACGCCGGTGTGGACCGGCAGGTCGAGGGCCTGCGGCACGACGGCGCATCCCTCGCTGTAGAGCGTGTCGATGGTGGCCGACTCGACGTCCACCTCTGCCATCCCGGTCCAGCCCGAGTCGGGCGCCAGTTCGTGAAGGTACTCCTGCGCCACCAGGCCGACCGCCGAGGCCTTCACCCGCATCGGCAGGTCCTTGCTGACCAGGACCACGTCGTCGCCCTCGGCGCGGTAGTTCAGCGCGACGGCGAGGATCCTGGAGTCGTTGTCGCCCAGCCGGAACCCGGGCGGCAGCACCTCGGGATCTGTGTGGTTGAGCTCGACCCGTAAGGTTCCCTCGACCTCGTTCACCGGTACCGGGGAGTCGAGCTTGCCGTAGCGCACCCGGAGGTCGTCGAGGTAGCGCAGCGCGGCGCGCGCGAAATAGCCCAGCTCTGGGTGGTGTCGTTTCGCCTCGAGTTCGGTGATCACAACGATCGGGATGACCACTGAGTGCTCGGCGAAGTTGCGCAGCGCGCCGGGGTCGCTCAGCAGGACGGAGGTGTCCAGGACGAAGGTCTTCAGCCCGGTGGCGATGGCGGTGGAGCCGGTGAAGGCGGTTCGGGTCGATGAGCGCGGCACGTGATCCCTGATTCCCGGGGCCGCACGTCACCTGGGTCCGGCCCCCACTCGTGTGGTCAGCCGGAGGTGCTGGGGCCTGGTGCTGGCCCGCGGGTCCTGCTGCTGAGAGCCTGACGTCGCATGGACTGGGTACCTCCCGACACCCGGTGGGTCACCGGGCGCACTTGCAGAGTAGGTCGCGGCTTCAGCCCTCCCGCAAGCGACACGCCTTGTGTCACCAAAGGTTCACCCAGGTCAGCGCCCGAACCGGCGCTCCCGCTGGGAGTAGGCGCGCAGGGCGCGGATGAAGTCGATCTTGCGGAAGTCGGGCCACAGCGCCTCGCAGAAATAGAACTCGCTGTGGGCGGACTGCCAGATCAGGAAGCCGGACAGCCGCTGCTCGCCGGAGGTTCTGATGATGAGGTCGGGGTCGGGTTGGCCGGCGGTGTACAGGTGCTCGGAGATGTGGTCGATCTCGAGGGTGTCGGCCAGTTCGGTGAGGTCGGTGCCCTTGCTCGCCTCGGCGGCCAGCAGCGATCGGACGGCGTCGCGCAGCTCGTGGCGACCGCCGTAGGACACCGCGACGTTGACGTGCATCCCGACCGCGGCGGCCGTCGACTGCGTCGCGGCGCGCAGGTCGGCGGCGATCCGGGCCGGCAGCAGGTTGAGGTCGCCCACCACCTGCACCTGACGGGTGCCGTCAGCGGCCAGGTCGGTGACCAGGTCACGGATCACGTCCAGCAGCGGCGCGAGCTCCTCCGGCCCGGATCGTTCGAGGTTCTCGGTCGACAGCACCCACAAGGTGACGACCGGGACCCCCACCTCCTCGCACCAGCCGATGAACTGCTTCAGCTTCTGGGCGCCCGCGCGGTAGCCGACCACCAGCTCCTGGCCCGGCGCATTGGCCCGGGCCCAGCGGCGGTTCCCGTCGGCCAGCACGGCGACGTGCTCGGGCAGGCGGTCACGATCGAGGTGGCGCAACAGGCGTTGCTCGTAGGTCGCATAGATCAGGCCGCGGGGGATGAGCGCCTTCACCGCAGACTTCAGGCCCTGCCCCAACGCCATGGGCCGCACTCTACAGCCCGCTCCGCAGCGCCTCGCCGAGCCGCACCCGCGAGCCCATTCGGAGCAGGGAGTTGGAGTAGATCCGCGCCCCGACCCGGACCGCGCCCGCACAGGTTGCTCCCAGCAGGCCCAGCGAGACCAGCGGCTCCCACCACTGGGCCTGATCGAGGAAGATCCGCAGCGGCATCGCCACCGGTGCCGAGAACGGGATGTAGGACAGCAGCCCGATCGCCACCGGGTTGTCGTGCAGGGTCACCACCAGCAGGTAGGGGGCGACTATCAGCATGGTGAGCGGGAAGGTGGTGGACCCGACGTCCTCCTGGCGCGACACCATCGCCCCGGCGGCGGCGAACAGTGCCGCCAGCAGCACGAAGCCGAGCAGGAAGAAGCCTGCGAACCAACCGATCGGCGCACCGAGTCCGGACACCACGTCGAGCTGGCCGGTCACCGCGAGCCCGCCGAGGCCGATCCCCAGGAAGAGCACCACCTGCGCCAGCGCAAGGACGGTGTTGCCGATCACCTTGCCGGCCATCAGCGCCCGGTCCGGCACCGCCGCGAGCAGGATCTCCACGATCCGGGTCTGCTTCTCCTCGATGACGCTCTGCGCGATGGTGGCGCCGAACAGGCTCGCGGCCATCAGGAACATCATTCCGAAGCCGACCCCGATCAGCAGGCCCAGGCCGACGTCACCGCCGTCGGGTCTGAGGAGTTCCACCTCGGGGGTGCGCGACAGGGCCATCAGGACGGCGGTCGGGACGCCGTCGTCGCCCACCAGCCGGTAGCCGAGCGGGCCGGGGTCGGCGACCACGGCAGCCGCCACCGTGCCATCGCGGACGAGTTGCTCGGCGGCGTCTCGATCGGGCACCCGAGTCACCTTCAGGACGGGCAGGCCGGCCACCAGCCCGGCGACATCGTCGCTCACCGCGACCGGGACTGCCTCGGTCTGTCGGCTGAAGCTGAAGGCGGAGATCACCGCCGCCGCCACGCACACCAGCACCACGACCGCGGTCGAGATCAGGAACGCCTTGCTGCGAAGCTTCGACCAGATCTCCCGCTCGGCGACCAGCAGGACCGCCTTGGCCGAGCTGACCGCGGTCATGCCACCACCTCGCGGAAGATCTCGGCGAGGCTGGGGTGCACCCTGCTGAAGCGGGACACCCGTCCGGCCTGAACCGCCCTTGCCAGCACCCGCTGGGCGGTCACCTCGTCGGCGTCGAACACCGCCCGTGCCCCGTCCAGCTCCCGCAGCCCGATCCCCGGGTCGCCGTCCAGCCAGCCCAGGTCGCCGGCCGCCTCCAGTTCGTAGCGCTGCCCGGCGTAGTCCTCGCGCAGCCGTTGGCGCGAGCCGGCGACGCGGATCCGTCCGCTCGAGATGATCACGAGGTCGTCGCAGAGCCGCTCGACCAGGTCGAGCTGGTGGGACGAGAACAGCACCGCAGCCCCGGCGGCCGCGCGTTCCTGCAGGACGGCCGCTACCGCGTCGACCGCCAGCGGGTCGAGCCCGGAGAACGGCTCGTCGAGGATCAGCACCGTCGGGTCGTGCACCAGCGCGGCGGCAAGCTGGGCGCGCTGCTGGTTGCCCAGCGACAGGGTCTCGACCAGGTCGTCGACCCGCTCGGCAAGGCCCAGCCGGCTGAGCAGTCCGGCGGCCCGCTCGGTGGCCTGGGCACGGGAGAAGCCGTGCAGCCGGGCGAGGTAGGCCACCTGCTCCAGCACCTTCATCTTGGGATAGAGGCCCCGCTCCTCCGGCATGTAGCCGAAGCGACGCCGGTCGGCAGCAGTGACAGGTTCGCCGTCCAGCAGGATCCGTCCGGAATCGGCTGCGAGCACGCCAAGGATGATCCGCATCGCTGTCGTCTTGCCGGCCCCGTTGCCGCCGACGAACCCGGTGAGCCGCCCGGGCACCACGTCGAACCCCACCCGGTCCAGCGCGAGGAGTTCCCCGTAGGACTTGGTGACCCCTTGCAGAGCGAGCATGCGACGAACGTACTCCGCGGCGGGGCCAGCGCCGGGCAGGATTGCGTAGTTGCCATTGACAACCACGCTTGCTTTTTGCAAGCTTGCTTGTGATCAGCCGTTTCACACCCCTGAGAGGCACCCATGAAGACCAATATCTTCGTCAATCTCCCCACCGCCGACGTGTCGCGTGCCCTGGCCTTCTTCTCCGCGCTGGGCTGGACCATCAACCCGCTCTTCACCGACGAGAACGCCGTCTGCGTGGTGATCGACGACGACAAGTACCTCATGGTGCTGCGACGCGACTTCTACGCCGGGTTCCTCGATGGCAAGCAACTGGGCGATCCCGCCACCACCTCGCTGGCCCTGGTCGCGTTCTCGCTCGACTCCCGGGAGGCAGTGGACGCGTTCATCGACCGGGCGGAGACGGCCGGGGCGAGGATCGGACGCACCCAGGACTTCGGCTTCATGTACCAGCGCCAGTTCGATGACCCCGACGGCAACCACTTCGAACCGTTCTGGATGGACCCGGCGGCTTCCGAACAGGGCCCCGAGGGGTTCCTCGCGGAGTCGGGGACCGCCGGCCAGACCGGCTGATGGCGCGAACCTACGGGCAGTACTGCGGCATCTCGGCAGCCCTTGAACTGGTCGGCGAACGCTGGGCCCTGCTCATCGTCCGCGACCTGCTCGTGGGTCCGCGCCGGTTCACCGACCTCAGGCAGGGGCTGCCCGGCGTCCCGACCAACATCCTGAGCGCCAGGCTGAAGGAGCTCCAGCACGGCGGCGTGGTCCGACGCGCGCACCTCGCGCACTGCGGGCTGGTCTACGAGCTGACCGAGTTCGGGCGCGGCCTTGAAGAGGTGGTCCTCAGCCTCGGCCGGTGGGGCTGGGGAGCTGCCGACGTCCCGCAGCCGGACCAGGTCCTCACCATCGACTCCCTGACCATGGCGCTGCGCAGCGCTTTCCAGCCCACCGCAGCCGCCGCACTGCCCGCCACCTGCTACGAGGTCCACGTCGGCGAACTCGCGCTGTCGGTGACGGTGGCCGGGACGGGCCTGGTGGTCCGGCCGGTGGGCAGCCCCCGTCCGGTGGACGCGGCAGACGGCCCGCTCCCCGTCCCCGACCTCGTGCTCCGCGCCGGGCCGGCCATCGGCCCCCTGCTCGGCGGCGACGTGGCGGCCGCCGCTGACCCCGGATCGGTGAGCGTCGAGGCCGGACCGGCCGAGCTGCTGGCACGGTTCGCCGCGACCTTCCGGCTCACGCCGGCCCACCGGCCCGTACCCCCCGACTTGCTACCTACGCTTGCGTAACCTACGCTTGTGGAAAGTACCGTAGGTTACGCGATGTAAAGCAGGTGGAGATGGCAGCTGTAGACCTGATTCCCGCCAAGCCCGCAATGCGGGGCTGGCTCCACGCCGGCATGACGCCGGCAGTGCTGCTGGCCGGCATCATCCTGCTGGCGGTGTCGCCCACCACCGAAGCACGCATCGGCAGCGCCGTCTGGACGGCCGGCTCGCTGGTGCTGTTCGGCACCAGCGCGGTCTACCACCGGGGCAACTGGCAGCCGCGGGTGCTGTCCCTGCTGCAGCGCCTCGACCACTCCAACATCTTCGTGTTCATCGCCGCCACGTACACCCCGCTGACGCTGATCCTGCTGGACGGCGCCCAGCAGGTGCTGCTGCTCAGCCTCGTGTGGGGGATCGCGCTGGCAGGCGTCGTCATCACGTTCGCCTGGCCCGCCCGTCCGCGCTGGCTCGACGTCGCGCTGTACGTCCCGATGGGGTGGGTGGCGCTGGGCTGGCTCGGGGAGTTCTGGGCCGGCGGCGGGCCGGCTGTGGTCATCCTGCTGCTGCTCGGCGGCGTGCTGTACACAGGCGGCGCGGCGGTCTACGCCACCCGGCGCCCCAACCCGTCACCGCGCGTCTTCGGCTACCACGAGATCTTCCACGCCTGCACCATCGCGGCAGCGGCCTGCCACTTCGCGGCGATCGCGGTGGCCGCCCTCGGCTGAACGCCGCAGCGCCCTCGCACCCCCTTCAGCGGGTGACTCAGGCGCGGCTCCACAGCGCAGTGCGCAGGTCGGCCAGGTCGGCGGCCGGGGCGAAACACACAGTCCCGCGGCAGACGTAGACCAGCCCCGACTCCCCCGCCGGACGGTCGTCGAAGTGGTGAGCGAAGCCCGCCGTGCCCGGGCGGCCGGTCACCACCGCGGTGCCGATCGGCGCCATCCGCCAGGTCGCCCTCGCCAGCTCGGCGAGCGGGTCACCGTCGGGGGTGACCACCACGGCGACCGCCGGGGACAGCCCCGTCCGCGCCTCGTCGGCCACCGCGATGTCGACCAGCGTCGAGCCGGCGAACCGTGGCGCGGCGGCGGCCAGCCCGTGCAGGGTCGCCGCGGCGGCATCCGCCCGGGCGATCAGCTCGGCACGGTCGGCCAGCAGGCCGACCAACCGCAACGCCGAGACCAGCGCGCTGGTACCCGACGGGGTCGGGTTGTCGGAGACGTCCCGGGGTCGCAGGTACAGCTCCTCGGCGTCATCGGCGGTGTCGTGGAAGCCGCCGTCGGCGGCGCCGAACCGGTCCAGCGCCACCGCGAGCAGCGCCTCGGCCCGCTCCAGCCACACCGCCTCGCCCAGCGCGCCGGCCAGCCTGGCGAATCCCTGGGCCACCGCCCCGTAGTCCTCGGCCAGCCCGTCGGCAGCCGCCGGGACGCCGCCGAGCGAGCTGCGGCGCAGCCGTCCGTCCACCCAGTGGGTGCGCCACAGCGCTTCGGCAGCCCTGCCGGCCAGGGCCAGCCAGCCCGGCTCGTCGAAGACCGTCGCCGCCCACACCAGCGAGTCGATCGCCCAGCCGTTCCAGGCCGCCACCAGCTTGTCGTCGCGGGCCGGAGCGAACCGTCCCTGCCGGACGGCGAGCAGCGCCCGGCTGACCCGCTCAAGCCTTTCGGGGTCGGGCCGCCCGCGCAGTTGCAGCGTTGACAGGCCGTGCTCGAAGGTCCCGGCGGTGGTGACGTGGAAGACCCCGGTCGCCCACTCGGCATCCTCCCGGTCGAGCGCCGCGGCCAGCAGCTCCGGACTCCACGCGTAGTAGATGCCCTCGTGCTGCATGCCGCGGGCGTCGAGGCTGTCGGCGTCCAGGCTGGACGCGAACCCGCCGTCGGGCAGCTCCAGTTCGCGCTCCAGCCACCCGACCAGTCCGCGCACCACGCGCTCGAACAGCGCCCGGGTGACCGGCTCGTGGTCGGGGACCCGGCGCCAGCCCCGGGTGTAGGTGCCCAGCAGCAGGGCGTTGTCGTAGAGCATCTTCTCGAAGTGGGGCACCACCCAGCCGGCGTCCACGCTGTACCTGTGGAAGCCGCCGCCCAGCTGGTCGTGGATGCCGCCGCGCGCCATCGCCTCCAGCGAGCGCTGCGCGACGTCGAGCGACCCCGGCTCACCCTTGACCAGCAGCGCGTCGGTGGCGCCGGGCTGCGGGAACTTGGGTGCCGTGCCGAACCCGCCGTGGACCGGGTCGAAGTCCTTCCCCAGGGCGCCCAGCAGCGCCCAGACGTCGAGCTTGTCCGGCGCCGGCGGCGGCTCGAACTCGCCTGCCAGGTGCTCGCGGATCACGTCGGCGGACTGCACAGCCTCGTCGCGGCGTTCCCGCCACGCGGCAGCTATCGCCTCGACCACCTGGGTGAAGGACGGCGCCCCGTGGGCCGGTTCGGGCGGGTAGTAGGTGCCCGCGAAGAAGGGTTTGGCGTCCGGGGTGAGGAAGACGGTCATCGGCCAGCCACCCTGACCGGTCAGCGCCTGGGTCGCCTTCATGTAGATGGCGTCGATGTCGGGACGCTCCTCGCGGTCGACCTTGATCGCGACAAAGTCGGGGTTGACCAGGGCGGCGATCGCCGGGTCCCGGAACGACTCCTCGGCCATCACATGGCACCAGTGGCAGGCCGAGTAACCGACCGAGAGCAGGATCGGGACGTCGCGGCGGGCCGCCTCAGCGAGCGCCTCGGGACCCCATGGCCACCAGTCGATCGGATTGTCGGCGTGCATCCGCAGGTACGGCGAGGCGGCGTCGGCAAGTCGGTTCACAGGCCAACCCTAACCGGCGCGGGACAGCGCTCAGGACTGGTCGCGCGGGCCGCCGTCGACGTTGATCTTGCGCAGGTGGCCGCGCAGGCTCCAGAACAGCAGACCGAGGACGGTCAGCAGGACGATGACCAGCACCAGCGGCAGCCACGGCGGGGTCACGATGTCCGAGCCGAGATCGAGCAGCACCATGCCTGCGACCTTACGCCCCGTCCCGCAAGCCGGCGAACAGGTCCGACTCCGGCAGCGTGGTCGGCACCTGCGAGCGGGCGAGCTGGAAGTCCTCGGTCGGCCATGCGGCGCGTTCCACCTCGACCGGCACGGCGAACCAGAAGCTGTCCGGGTCGATCTGGCTGGCGTGGGCCAGCAGGGCCGCGTTGCGGACCTCGAAGTAGTCGGCGGCCGGGATGAAGGTCGTCGGCTGGCGCAGGTCACGGTCGGCCGACCAGCCCGCCAGCCGCTCGGCGTACGGCCGGCCCAGCCCTGCGGCGTCCATGGCGTCGTCGAGGGCGGTGTAGCGGGCCCGGTGGAAGTTCTGCTGGTAGTACACCTTCGCCACCTGCCACGGCGCGCCATGCTCGGGCCACCGGTCAGCGTCCGCTGCGGCGTCCACCGCCGCCATCGAGACTGTGTGGCACATCACGTGGTCGGGGTGGGGGTAGCCGCCCTGCTCGTCATAGGTGGTCAGCACGTGCGGGCGGAACTCCCGGATCACCTGGACCAGCCGGCCGGCGGCCTCGTCCACCGACGCCAGCGCGAACGCGTCAGGGCTGGTCGGCTGCCAGTCGTCCCCCTCGGGGAAGCCGGAGTCGCGATAGCCCAGCCAGGTGTGCTCGACGCCAAGGATGTCGGCGGCCGCCGCCATCTCCTCGCGTCGCAGGTCAGGCATCCGTTCCCGGTTCTCGGGACTGTCCAGTCGCGGGTTGAGGATCGAGCCCTCCTCGCCCCCGGTGCAGCTGACGACCATCACCCGGGCGCCGCGTGCCACGTAGTAGGCGGTGGTGGCGGCCCCCTTTGAGGACTCGTCGTCGGGGTGGGCGTGGACGTGGAGCAACCGCAACCCGGCGTCTGGCAGATCCGACATGGGCGCCATTGTGGCGCGAACCGCCCGGCCTCGCCCACCCCGTCCGAGCCGTCAGGGGCGATCCGCGCGGCGGCCCGGTTCGGCGCGCGGGCCCGCGGTCGGCTTGAATGGGGGGCATGGATCCCGAGGTCTCCCAGCGGCTGGCCCGCCGCTACCCGGTCCGGCGGCGGCTGCTGGACTGGCGCGTGCTGGCGGTGCTGTGCGGCGCGCTCGCCGTGCTGTGGACCATCTGGGTGGCGGTGGACGGCGCCACCCCACCGGTGGCGGCCCGGGTGGACGCCTTCCGGGTGGTCTCCGACACCGAGGTGACGGTGACGGTGACGCTGGAGCGGGAGGATCCCGCCCTGGCCGCGCGGTGCCTGCTGTTCGTCCAGGCGGTCAGTTACGAGCGGGTCGGCGAACTGCAGGTCGAGGTGCCGGCCGACGGCAAGCCGGTGACCCGCCAGGACCTGACGGTGCGCACCTTCAAGCGCGGCACCAGCGCCAGCCTCGAGGGCTGTCGCGCCGTCAGATGAGGTACGCCTGACCGGATCGGGATAGGCTCGTTCGATGGACGAGCACCTCACGACGACCTGGCTCACCCAGGACGCCTACGACAAGCTGGCCGCCGAACTCGAGTTCCTCAAGCGAGAGGGACGAGAGGCGGTGTCGGCCAAGATCGCCCGTGCCCGCGAGGAGGGCGACCTGTCGGAGAACGGCGGCTACCACGCCGCCCGCGAGGAGCAGGGGCACCAGGAGGCCAGGATCCGCCAGCTCACCGCCATCCTGGAGACCGCCAAGGTCGGCGAGGCGCCCACCGCGGCCGGGAGCGTGGTGCCCGGGGTGATGGTCACCGTCTACTTCGATGGCGACCCCGACGACGACGACACCTTCCTGCTCGGCTCGCGGGAACTGGTCGGGCTGGACGAGTCGGTCGACATCGAGGTCTACTCGCCGCAGTCCCCGCTGGGCTCGGCGGTGCTCGGCGCCGCGCCGGGCGATACCGTCAGCTACGATGCGCCCAACGGCAGCCCCATCGAGGTCACCGTGGTCGCCGTCGAGCCGTTCACCGGATAGCAGAGATGAGCCACATCCGTTACGCCCTCGCCGATCACGTCGCCACCCTCACCATCGCCCGCGAGGAAGCGCTGAACGCGCTGAACGGCCAGGTGCTGGTCGACCTGTCGGAGGCGCTCGACCAGGCGATGGCTGACGGCGCCCGGGCGTTGGTGATCACCGGCGCGGGCCGCGCCTTCGTGGCCGGTGCCGACGTCGCGGGCATGGCGGCAATGACCCGCGGGGAGGCCCGCGAGTTCAGTCGGCTCGGCACCGGCGCCTTCCGCAAGCTCGAGACGCTCCCGGTGCCTTCGATCGCCGCCGTCAACGGCTACGCGCTGGGCGGCGGCTGCGAGCTCGCACTGGCCTGTGACATCCGGCTGGCCGGCCAGGCCGCGGTGTTCGCACAGCCCGAAGTGGGGCTGGGGATCCCGCCCGGTTTCGGCGGCACGCAGCGGCTCGCGCGGGTGGTCGGCCAGGGTATCGCCCGCGAACTCCTCTACACCGGCCGCCGGATCGACGCCGCCCGGGCGCTGGAGATCGGGCTTGTCAATGCCGTCCACCCCGCTGACGAGCTGCTCGCGGCGGCCCTGCGCCTGGCCGGCGAGATCGCGCGGCAGGCACCGCTGGCGGTCAGCGCCGCCAAGACCGCGCTTGCCCTCGGTCTGCACGTCGACCTCGACACCGCCGTCGCCATCGAGACCGCGCAGTTCGCCGCCTGCTTCGAGACCGACGACCAGCGGGGGGCGATGGCAGCCTTCGTCGAGAAGCGGCAGCCGGCCGCCTTCCAGGGTCGGTAGCGTCGAGCCGAAGGGAGCGCGACATGCTGGTGGGAGTGGTCGGCGCCGGGACGATGGGCGCCGGGATCGCCGAGGTGTTCGCCCGGGTGCCGGGGTTCGAGGTCATCCTGACCGACGCCACCGCCGACCTTGCCGGGCGCGGGGTGGAACGGATCCGCGCCGGCCTTGAGCGGCAGGTGGCCAAGCAGCGGCTCACCGCCGACGATGCGGCGGCGATCCTCGACAGGCTCGGCTGGGGGGTGGTTGCCGACCTTGCCGATCGCGACCTGGTGGTCGAGGCCGTCTACGAGAACCTCGCCGCCAAGAAGGCTGTGCTGGAGGAACTGGACGCCCTGACCGGGCCCGACGCGCTGCTGGTCTCCAACACCTCGTCGCTGTCGATCACCGAGCTGGCCGCCGGGCTGAAGCACGACCTGGTGGGGATGCACTTCTTCAACCCGGCGCCTGTCATGCAGCTGATCGAGGTGGTGCCCGGCGCCACCACGCCGCCGGAGCTCGTCACCCGGGTGACCGATCTGGCCGTGCGGCTCGGCAAGACGCCGGTGGTCGCCAACGAGGCGCCCGGGTTCATAGTGAACCGGATCATGGTGCCGATGATCGGTGAGGCGGTCGAGGTGCTCGCCGCCGGCACCGCGTCGGCGTCCGACATCGACACCGCCATGAAGCTGGGCGCCAACCACCCGATGGGGCCGCTCGCCCTTGCCGACCTGATCGGCCTCGACGTGGTGCTGGCGATCGCGGAGATCCTGCAGGCCGAGACCGGGGATCCGCGCTACCGTCCGCACCCGCTGCTGCGCAAGTACGTCAGGGCTGGCTGGCTGGGCCGCAAGTCGGGCCGCGGCTTCCACACCTACCCCTGACCGAAGACCGGAGCCGAGGGAACAGCGCCCCCGGCCCGGCGAATCCCACCGGTCTGCGGCCTGTCAGCTGTCCAGGGAGCCCAACAGGACGGCGGCCTCCGACGGCGACAGCGCCCCGCTGGCCACCTCGCCGAGCACCTGGTCGCGGGTCAGCACCGGCGGAGTCTCGGCCTCCCCGGCCAGGCCCAGCTTCACCAGCAGTTCGGTGAACCGGGCGCGGGCGGTCGGGTAGGAGACCCCCAGGTGCTTCTCCACCTCGCGCAGGTTGCCGCGCGAGGCGAGGAAGACCCGCAGCAGCTCGGTCTCCCGTTCGTCGAGCCGGCAGAAGTCGCAGGTGGCGAAGTCACCGGCGAGCTCGGTGCCGCAGCCGTGGCAGCCGAGCCGGGTGGTGACCAGTTCGCCGCCGCAGACCGGGCATTCGGCCGGCGGCCGGTACCCGCCCGGGGTCACCGCAGCTCCGCCTTGATGTTGGCCCAGCCCATCACCACGCCGACGTCCAGCCGGGCCGACCCGTTGCCGAGCACCACTTCGTCGAGGGCCTGGTTGCCCGGCCAGGTGATCTTGCCCAGCTGCGCTTCGCCGCGCACCGTCACGTTGGAGCGCTCGTCGAGCTCGATGGTCAGCTGCCCCGACTCGACCCGCACCCGGGAGCGACCGGTGGCTATCGAGCCCTTGATCGTGGCCGATCCGGCCTGCACCAGCACGTCGTCGGCCTCGGCGACCCCGGTCAGTTCGGCGCCACCGGCGGTCAGCCGGACCTTGCCGAGGTAGGGGATGTCGGAGCAGGTAAGGCTTCCGGCGGTCACCTCGACGTCGACCAGGATGCTGGGGTTGATCCTCAGGTAGAGCTCCTTGCCGAGCCCGAGCGCGCGCAGCTCGTCGAGGTTGCGCGGCGGCCGCAGGATGCTGAAGCCGTCAAGGTTGGGACCCAGCTCGCCGTCGCTGGAGACCTCCAGCACCGAGCCGTTGCGGCGCAGCACGTGCGGGCCCTCAGCCGAGGCCGTGGCCACCGAGCGGTCGCCGACGATCCGGACCCGACGGCCCACCGCGTGGACGGCGATCCGGTCCACGCCCTTGGAGCCGGCGGCGCGCCGATGGCTGGACGGGGCCTCGTCGTCGGGCGGCGTGAACACCTCGCGGGCGTACGGTGAGTACTGGCGACGGCCCGCGTCGTTGTCCTCCCCCAACTCCTCGTTGGTGGGCTCGGACGGGGCCTGCGACGCCGCAGCGTCCTGCGCCTTCAGCGCGTCGATCCGGCGGGCCGCCTCGGCGGCGTCGATCCGTCCGGCCGCGAGATCGGCGAGGATCGGACCAAGGTCAGGTGAACTCATGGTTCAACTGTACGCCCGTTTTCCAGAATGGAAAGCGCCGCTTCCCACTTTCGCAACAGGTCAGGGTCAGTTCAGGGTTCGCCTCCGCGCTAGTGACCCTTCGGCGGTGAGGCGGCGAACCGCTGTGGGTCGAGACCCCGGATGAACGCCACCCCGAACGCAAGCACCGGGATCACCAGCAGCGCCCCCACGATGCCCGCCAGGGTGGCGCCGACCGCCAACCCGACCAGCACTGCCAGCGGGTGCAACTGCACTGCCCGACCGAGCAGGATCGGCTGCAGGAAGTGGCCCTCGGCCTGCACCACCAGAACCGTGATGCCCAGCATGATCAGGGCCACCACCCAGCCGTGGGTGACCAGCCCGAGCAGGACGGCGATAGTGCCGGAGAGCACCGCCCCCACCACCGGGATGAAGGACACGATGAAGGTGAAGGCGAACAGCGCCCAGGCCATCGGGATGCGCAGGATCAGCGCCCCGATCAGCAGCCCGAGCGCGTCGACGAAGGCGACCAGCACCTGCGCCCGCATGTAGGCCACCAGCGAGGTCCAGCCGTTGCCGGACGCCCGCGCCACCGGCGGCCGGTAGCGGTCGGGCACCAGGGTGAGCATGGAACCCCAGATCCGCTCCCCCGAGGAGATGAAGAAGAAGGTGGCGATCAGGGCGATCGCCGCACCGGCGAGGAAGTGGCCGACCCCGATGCCGGCGTCGGCCAGCCAGGACGCCAGTTCGGCACGGGATTCGTTCACCCACGTCGTCAACTGGCCGATGTAGCCCTCGATGTCGGCCTGGGTCAGGTGCAGTGGACCCTCGGCCAGCCAGGTCAGCAGCGACTGCAGCCCGACCACCGACTGGTCGATGAGCTGCGGCATCTCGCGGACCACCTGCGCCCCGATCGCGACGAAGACGCCCCCGATCACCAGCGCCATCACCAGCAGCGATCCGAGCGCGGCCAGCGCCGGACGGAACCGCCACGCCCGCAGCCGGGCGTTCACCCCGGCCAGCAGCGCGGTCAGCAGCACCGCCACGGCCAGCGGGATCGCGACCGCCGAGAAGTACTGCAGCAACCACCAGCCGCCGAGCACGACGGCGGCGATCATCAGGCTGCGCCAGGCCCACTCCGACGCGGTGACCAGGCCGCGCGGGACCGGCGTCGCGGCCGTCCGGGGACGTGGGCGGCGGGGGGACGGCAAGGACACTGTGGCTCCTTCAGGTATCCCGGCACGGCGCCGGCGAGACAACGCTAGCCGCCGCACGGTGCACGGCGGCACCGTCCCGGGCCCTCGGGGCGGGCACTAGGCTGGCCCGCGTGACCCAGCCCCGCCCGCTCACCGAGTTGGTGGCGCCGGACTGGGCCGAGGCCCTCGCCCCGGTGGCCGACCGGGTGGCGGGGCTCGGCGGCTTCCTGCGCCAGGAGCTGGCCGAGGGGCGCGGCTACCTGCCCGCCGGGCAGCATGTGCTGCGAGCCTTCTCCCGCCCGCTGGCCCAGGTGAAGGTGCTGCTGGTCGGCCAGGACCCCTACCCCACCCCCGGCCACGCGGTCGGGCTGTGCTTCTCGGTGGCGCCGGACGTCCGCCCGCTGCCCCGCAGCCTTGTCAACATCTACGCCGAGCTCGAGGCCGACCTCGGCATCCCGCCGGCGCCGTCGGGCGACCTGACACCCTGGTTCGAGCGCGGGGTGCTGTTGCTGAACCGGGTGCTCACCGTCCGTCCGGGACAGGCCGGCTCGCACCGCGGCAAGGGCTGGGAGGAGGTGACCGACTGCGCCATCGACGCCCTGGTCGCCCGGGGCGGGCCGCTGGTCGCATTGCTGTGGGGCCGGGACGCGCAGTCCCTGGTGCCCCGGCTCGGGGACGTCCCTCGCATCACCTCGGCCCACCCCTCACCGCTCTCGGCGCACGCGGGGTTCTTCGGGTCGCGCCCGTTCAGCCGGGTGAACGCAGCCCTCGCCGCACAGGGCGCTGCGGGCATCGACTGGCGGCTGGTCCCGGAATGAGGCGTGACCCCGACGCGTTGTACCGGCCGTGAAGCTCTTTCAGACCGCGCGCGCGGTGCCGGGCCGCGACACACCAGTGATGACCGACCCGACCTGGCACGAGGTATTCGGCCACAAGGTGGGCACCGTGCCGCCGGGCTCGCAGGTCGCCTATTTCGCGATGGGGTGCTTCTGGGGGGCCGAGAAGCTGTTCTGGAACACTCCCGGGGTGACCTCGACAGCGGTCGGCTACGCCGGCGGCGTGACCCCGAACCCCACCTACCGTGAGGTGTGCTCGGAGTTCACCGGCCACGCCGAGACGGTGATGGTGGCCTTCGATCCGTCCCGGGTGACCTACCCCGACCTGCTGGCGGTCTTCCTCGAGAACCACGACCCGACCCAGGGGATGCGGCAGGGCAACGACCATGGCAGCCAGTACCGCTCTGCGATCTACACCACCAGCGAGGAGCAGGCACAGCAGGCAACTGCCGCGGCGGCGTCCTTCCAGGAGAACCTGACCGCGGCGGGCTACGGCTCGATCACCACCGAGATCGGGCCGGCGGGACCCTTCTACTTCGCCGAGGACTATCACCAGCAGTACCTGGTGAAGAATCCCAACGGCTATTGCCCGGTGCACGCCACCGGGGTGACCTGCAACCCGTCCTGAGGCCGCAGCCGGTCCCGGCCCGGCTCACCGGGCCAGGACCCGCGGGCGATCAGCGCCCGGCGGTGGCCAGTTCCGCGGCGTCGACGAGCTTGGCCAGCGCCCGCTCCCAGCGCCGCGACAGGGCCGCGGTGTCGAAGTAGGCGGGGATCTGCTCGTGGCGGATCTCGACCACGGTCTCGCTCTCGCTGACGGGCACGACGTGCACGTCAACCATCGTCTTGGGAGCCTCCTCGGCGGCGTGCCAGCTGAACC
>JAEZGC010000230.1 GCA_023437345.1 Actinomycetes bacterium | reverse complement strand
ATGCCGACGAGTCCGAGCCGGGCACCTGCAAGGACATCCCGCTGCTGCTGGCCTCGCCGCACACCCTGGTCGAGGGGATGATCCTGTCCTCCTACGCGATCGGCTGCCATACCGCGTTCGTGTACATCCGCGGCGAGGTGCTGCACGTGATCCGCCGGCTCCGCAACGCCGTCGAACAGGCCTACGCCGCCGGGCACCTGGGCAAGAACATCCACGGTTCCGGCTTCGACCTCGACATCATCGTCCACGCCGGCGCCGGCGCCTACATCTGCGGTGAGGAGACAGCGCTGCTGGACTCGCTGGAGGGACGCCGTGGCCAGCCGAGGCTGCGTCCGCCGTTCCCTGCGGTCGCCGGGCTGTACGCCTCGCCGACGGTGATCAACAACGTCGAGTCGATTGCCTCGGTGCCGTCCATCATCGCCAACGGCGCGTCCTGGTTCTCCTCGATGGGGACCGAGAAGTCCAAGGGCATGACCATCTACTCGCTGTCGGGCCACGTCGCCCGTCCCGGCCAGTTCGAGGCGCCGCTGGGGATCACGCTGCGCGAACTGCTCGACCTGGCCGGCGGCGTCCGCTCCGGCCACCAGCTGAAGTTCTGGACGCCGGGCGGCTCGTCCACCCCGATCCTGACCGGCGAACACCTCGACGTGCCGCTGGACTATGAGGGGATGGCCGGGGTCGGCAGCATGCTGGGCACCAAGGCGCTCCAGGTCTTCGACGAGACGGTCTCGGTGGTGCGCACCACGCTGCGCTGGGTCGAGTTCTACAAGCACGAGTCGTGCGGCAAGTGCACCCCGTGCCGCGAGGGCACCTGGTGGCTGGTGCAGCTGCTGAAGAAGTTCGAGGACGGCGCCGCGGTGGACGGCGACGTCGAGAAGCTGCTCGACATCTGCGACAACATCGGCGGCCGGTCATTCTGCGCCCTGGCCGACGGCGCGGTCGCCTGCGTCACGTCCGCGGTCAAGCACTTCCGTGCAGAGTTCGAGGCGGGCTACCACACCCCTGCCTACGAGCTGTTCCCGTACGGACGCAGCGCCCTCTTCGAGGTGCCTGAAGGGAGCCATGTATGAGCGTCGTGAGCAAGCCCGGCGAGGCCGTCGCGCAGGTAGACACCATCTCGGTGACTATCGACGGCATCGAGGTCCAGGTGCCCAAGGGCACGCTGGCGATCCGGGCGGCCGAGATGATCGGGATCGCGATCCCGCGGTTCTGCGACCACCCGCTCCTTGAGCCGGTCGGCGCCTGCCGGCAGTGCCTGGTCGAGGTGCCCGACATGGGCAACGGCCGCGGCATGCCGAAGCCGCAGGCGTCCTGCACCCTCGAGTGCGCCCCCGGGATGAAGATCAGCACCCAGGTCACCAGCCCGGTCGCCGAGAAGGCGCAGGCCGGGATGCTGGAGTTCCTGCTGTTGAACCACCCGCTGGACTGCCCGATCTGCGACAAGGGCGGGGAGTGCCCGCTGCAGAACCAGGCGCTCAGCAACGGCTACGGCGAGTCGCGCTACGAGGGGGCCAAGCGCACCTTCCCCAAGCCGGTCCCGATCTCGGCCCAGATCCTGCTCGACCGGGAACGCTGCGTGCTGTGCGCCCGCTGCACCCGGTTCTCCGAGCAGATCTCCGGTGACCCGTTCATCGCGCTGGTCGAGCGCGGCGCTCTGCAGCAGGTCGGCAAGTACGCCGAGCAGCCCTACAACTCCTACTACTCAGGCAATGTCATCCAGATCTGCCCGGTCGGGGCGCTGACCAGCGTGTCCTACCGGTTCGAGGCCCGTCCGTTCGACCTGGTGTCCACCGACTCCACCTGCGAGCACTGCGCCGGCGGTTGCTCGCTGCGGGTCGACCAGCGGCACTTCCAGGTCAAGCGGCGGCTGGCGGGGGACAACCCGCAGGTCAACGAGGAGTGGAACTGCGACAAGGGCCGGTTCGCGTTCGTCTACGGACGCGGCGACGACCGGATCACCCACCCGCTGGTGCGCCGCGACGGCGTGCTGAAGGTGGCCAGCTGGGCTGAGGCCGTCGACGCGGCGACCGCGGGCCTGCGGGCTGCCGGCGCCAGCGCCGGGGTGCTCACCGGCGGTCGGCTGACCATGGAGAACGCCTACGGCTACGCCAAGTTCGCCAGGACGGTGCTGGGCACCAACAACATCGACTTCCGCTCCCGGCCCGCCTCCGACGAGGAGACCGACTTCCTCGCCGCCGAGGTCGCCGGCCGGACCCTCGGTGAGGGCGTCAGCCACGCCGACCTGGAGGCCGCCGGCCAGGTCGTGCTGGTCTGCCTTGAGCCGGAGGAGGAGTCGCCGCTGATCTTCCTGCGGCTGCGCAAGGCGATCCGCAAGAACAACCTGAAGGTAGTCACGCTGGCCCCGTACGCCAGCAACGGCACGATCAAGCTGGACGCGACTGTGGTGCCGACGCTGCCCGGCGAGGAGGCCACCGCGCTGGCCGGGGTCAGCCTCGGGCCGGACACGATAGTGCTGGTGGGGGAACGGGCCGCGCTCTCGCCCGGCACCCTCTCTGCGGTTGCTGCCCGCACCGCCGCCGGCGGCGCCCGGTTCGCCTGGGTGCCGCGCCGCGCCGGGGACCGGGG
>JAEZGC010000206.1 GCA_023437345.1 Actinomycetes bacterium | reverse complement strand
CTAATTCGTCGGCAGCGTCAGATGTGTATAAGTGACTGGGGTGTCACGGCTGGCCGGACGCGGCTCGGGGGCGTCGATCCGCGGCCAGGTGCTGACCCGGCTCGCCCCCGACGCCTTCGGCGACCTGCTGCGCGGCCGCAAGGTGCTGGCGGTCTCCGGCACCAACGGAAAGACGACCACCACCCACCTGCTCGCGGCCGCCGTCCGCGCCGGGCTGGGTGAGCAGGCGAACCGGCTGGTCACCAACGCCGACGGCGCCAACCTTCACTACGGGATCGCGTCCGCGCTCAGCCAGGCGCCGGGTGCCGACATCGCCGTGCTGGAGACCGACGAACGGGTGGTCGGCGACATGATCGCGCAAGGTGACCCGGCGGTGCTCGTCTTCCTCAACTTCAGCCGCGACCAGCTCGACCGGCACCACGAGATCAAGGCCCTCGGACGGGCCTGGCGGACCGCCCTGGAGCGCGTAGGCGGCCGCGGGCCGGTGGTCGTCGCCAACGCCAGCGACCCGCTGGTGGTGTGGGCCTCGGCCACCGCTGCCAGCGTGGTGTGGGTGGAGACCGACACGCTGTGGTCCGCCGACGCCGCGCTCTGCCCGGCCTGCGGCTCGGTGCTCACCCGGCTGCGCGACCAGGGCCGCGACAGGTGGGACTGCCCCGGCTGCGAGCTGACCCAGCCGGCGGCCGACTACCAGGTCGAGGACGGCGCGATCCGGCTGCCCGACGGCCGCGTCGTGACCCCCGACCTGCAGGTTCCGGGCAGCTTCAACATCTCCAACGCCGCCTGCGCGCTCGCTGCCGCCGTCCAGTTCGGAGTGGACGTCGACACCGCCCTGGTCGGCATGCACACCGTCACCTCACCGGCCGGCCGCTTCGCCACGGCGAGCTTCGGGGCCGCCCGGGCACGCCTGCTGCTGGCGAAGAACCCGGCCGGCTGGGCCGAGGCGCTGCCGCTGGCCACCAGCGACCCCGTGGTGCTCGCCATCGACTCGGTGGCCGCCGACGGCAAGGACGTCTCGTGGTTGTGGGACGTGGCGTACGAGCAGCTCGCCGGCCGCCACGTCATCGCGACCGGCCCGCGCGCCCTGGACCTCGCCGTCCGGCTGAGCTACGCCGGGGTGGCGCACTCGGTGGTGCCCGACCTGGCGACCGCCGTCAGCAGCCAGTCCGGCCCGGTCGACGTGATCGCCACCTACACCCCCTTCCAACGGCTGCTCAAGATGGCGGGGCTGCGATGAAGCCGGTCGAGATCGTCCTGGTGTACCAGTCGCTGCTGGGCATCTACGGCGACCGCGGAAACGCCCTCGTGCTGCGCCAGCGGCTGGCCTGGCGTGGCGTGGACGCTGTCCTCACCGAGGTCGAGCCCGGCGACCCGATCCCGCCCGACGGCGCTGTCTACCTGCTCGGCGGCGGGGAGGACGCGGCCCAGGTGTCGGCGGTGCGCTACATCCTCGAGGACGGCAACCTGTTGCGGGCTGTGGACTCCGGCGCGGTGCTGTTCGCAGTCTGCGCCGGCTACCAGATAGTCGGCAACACCTTCACCATCGGAGAGCGCGACCAGGTGATAGAGGGCCTCGGGCTGCTCGACGTGACCACCCGCCGCGGTACCGTCCGGGCGGTCGGCGAGACGCTCAGCCGCTGGACCCGGCCCGACGGCACCGAGTCGCTGATCACCGGCTTCGAGAACCACGGCGGCTTCACCACGCTCGGCGAGCGGGCCCGTCCGCTGGCCTACGTCGGGGTGGGTGTCGGCAACGCCAACGACGGCACCGAGGGCGCCGTCCAGGAGCGGGTGATCGGCGCCTACCCGCACGGGCCGATCCTGGCCCGCAACCCCGACCTTGCCGACCACCTGCTTGAGCTCGCGCTCGGCCGACACCTCGACCCCTTGCCGAACGCCGAGCTCGACGAGCTGCGGCGCCAGCGGATCGCCGCCGTCCGCAAGACGCGGCGCCGCTGACCCCTGATCGGCCAGGGTCGGCAGCGCGGAGCATGCACCAGGCCTGTGCGGCCCCCCGCGGAGGTAGCCGGGACGCCGGCTGCCATCCCCCTCCCTCACCCCGAGGTTCGCGGTGACTCGGTGGATATGGCACCCGCAGCGACGAACTGCTGCGGACTTTGCGGCGAACCTGTGCGTACCAGCCCGCTGCGCGGCGCCATGGCAAGGGTTTTACCGCGAAGTTGTCGCCGAGTCCTCCGCACCCCCGCCATAAGCACGGGTGCTCCGCGAAGGTCGCCCACTCTCAGCCGCCCGGCTTGTGCACAACCCGGCGCGAGCGCTGAGTTGTCCACAGCTCGGGGCGTTCGGCGGCGCAACCAGCTCCGGGCAGCCAAGACTTCCAGCCGTGAGGACCCCGAAACCCTGGCCGCTCCCGCGCCAACCGGCCCGCCTGAGCCAACTGCTCTCCCCCACCGTCAGCGAGGAGATGGTCAGGACCCGGCTCCGGTCCGGCGAGCTCGTCCGGCTCCGCCCCGGGGTGTACCTGGCCGCCGAGCACTGGCCGGAGCACCCTGCCCAGCGGCACGTGGTGCTGGCGAGGGCGGAGGCGCTCACCCACGTCGACTCGGTGATCAGCCACGAGTCAGCTGCTGTGGTCTGGCAACTGCCCGCCCTGGGTGAGGAGTGGCACGCATTCCCGCCAGCGATCACGCTGCCCACGACATCCGGCTATCGGCCCCGAGGGCACTCAGCCCGCTACCGGACTGCCCGGCTGCCCCTGCGGCAGGTC
Organism: Actinomycetes bacterium; assembly: GCA_023437345.1. GTDB lineage: Bacteria > Actinomycetota > Actinomycetes > Propionibacteriales > Propionibacteriaceae > Propionicimonas. The sequence goes on along the minus strand of JAEZGC010000206.1, from coordinate 742 downwards.
ACCAGGGACTCTGCGGGGTACTCGGTCACCACCTTGGCCCGCACCGCCGTCGACCTCGCCAGGGGCCGTCCGCTGCCGCAGGCACTGGTTCTGCTCGACGCTGTCGCACGTCGCCTGTGCGCCGAGCTCATCACCAATCCGCGCCGCGGGGACTATGCCAACCCGCGGCTCGCCCGCGCCGTGCGAGAGACGCTGGCCGCAGCAATCGACGGTTTCCACGCCAATCGGCTCCGCGCGGCCCTCGAAGTGGCGGACGCGCGGCGCGAGAGCCCGATCGAGTCGCTCAGCGCCGGCCACTTCCACCTTGCCGGCCTTCCACCGCCAGACTGCCAGCGGCCGCTACCCACGGCGCACGGCACGTTCTTCGCCGACTTCTACTGGGAAGAGTGTCGGTTGGTCGGCGAGGCCGACGGCATGGTGAAGTACGCAGATCCTGCCGAGATCGCCCGCGAGAAGGTGCGCGAGCAGGTCCTGCTGGACAGCGGCTACCGGTTCGTCAGGTGGCTGGGCAGGGAGATCCACCTGCACCCCGAGGTGGTCGTGGCCAGGGTCCGCCGCCGGTTGGAGGCCTGAATGGCGCTCGCCGCGTTGGCCTCTCGATTTCACCCTCGCCGGGCCGGTGCGCTAGAGTTTCTGCTCGCGCGCCGCTAGCTCAACTGGCAGAGCAGCTGGCTCTTAACTAGCGGGTTCGGGGTTCGAGTCCCTGGCGGCGCACGACGAAAGGCCCTCGACCGGGATCCGG
>JAEZGC010000162.1 GCA_023437345.1 Actinomycetes bacterium | reverse complement strand
GCGCAAGCCTATCCGGGTCGCTTGCGGACACCCCGGGATGTCGGGTTGACCGAGACCTGCCCGACCACTAGTTTCAGCCTTAGTGGGGCCCTCGCAGGGCCGGGCTGCTCGCAGGGGCAGGCCAGCCGTCCGGCCCGTGAGGGCCTTGCGACATCTCCGGATCCTCACGCGGGTGCGCCCGCTGCCAATCGGGGGGGCCGTGTGTAGACTGACGCGGCAAGCATCCCCGCCGTTTCCCCGGTCAGGGGAACCACTACCACCGAGGAGAAACAGTGGCCAAGGACAGCTACAGCGGGTCGTTCTACTGTGTGAAGTGCAAGGACCACCGGGAAGCCACCGGTGATGTCACGGTGAACGAGAAGGGCACCCGGATCGCCAAGGCGAAGTGCCCCGTCTGTGGTACCAACCTGACGCGGTTCCTGCCCAAGCAGGCCTGACCCCACGTCTTCGCCGAGAGCGCCGGCGCCCCGCAGCGGGCTCGGCGCTCTCGCGCTGTTCGGGTGTTGGCGGTGCCGCACCGGGTGTTGCCGGCCGCCCGTGAGGGCTTCCGGACCCGGCTGCGGGTCGGCTTGGCTGGGACGGTGCCGCCTGCCCACACCCGCCCGCGCTACCGGCTGCGCCGCCCGCTCGCCGTCACCTGGCGGTCACCCGGCGTCCTGCAACTCGGGCTGGACCCGCCCGGCCTTGTGCTCGAGGGGGTCCCGCCCGGCACCGAGCTGGCGGTCGCCGCGCTGACCCAGCCCCGCAGCATCGCCGAGCTGGGCTACCTGGTTCCCGGCGTGCCGCGGCTGTGGCTGGCCTGGCTCGTGGAGCAGCTGGACGCCGCAGGGCTGCTGGCTGCCCAGCCGGCGCCGCCGGCCACCCTCGGGGTGGTCGGCTCCGGTCCGCTGGCGATCGCCACCGCCGCCATGCTGCGGCTGGCCGGGCTGCCCGAACCGCTGCTGGTCGGCGACCGGCCCGCGCCACAGGGAGAGTCACTTCACGAGCCCGGGGTGCACTGGAACCAGCTGGGCAACGGCTGGCCGGGGCTCACCGTCGTGGCCACCGACACCCAGGAGCCCGACCGCACGCTGACCGACACCCTGCTGGCGGCTCGGCGGGCCCACCTGGTGGTCCGGCTGGAGCCCGACCGGGCGGTGGTCGGCCCGCTAGTGCTGCCCGGCGCCACCCCCTGCACCCGCTGCCAGGACCTGCTGCGTTGCCGCTACGACGCCGCCTGGCCACGCCTCGTCGCCCAGCTGTGTCGCGAGCGGTGCACCCCTGACCCGGTGCTGATCGCCTGGGCTGCGGCCACCGCCGCCGTGCAGGCCCGCTGCCACCTCACCGGGGGCGAGCCCGACGTCACCGGCCGCACCCTCGAGCTGGGCAGCGACCACACGCTGCGCACCACCGACTGGCCGGTGCACCCCCAGTGCGGGTGTCTGCTCGCGGTGGCCTGACCAGCCGCAGGGCACACTGGACGACGTGGACCGCACCGACCAGGACCTTCCGACCCGTGACGACGCAGTACTCCCGCAAGGATCGCTGGGGCGCGCCGCCCGGCTGCTGAGCATCCCGCTGGGCGCCGCCGGACGGGCCACCGTCGGCGCCGGCCGCCGGCTGCTGGGCGAATCCGCCGACCAGGTGAACGCCGACCTGTCCCGCGCCGCCGCCGAGCAGCTGTTCAGCGTGCTGGGCGAGCTCAAGGGCGGGGCGATGAAGTTCGGCCAGGTGTTGTCGATGATGGAGGCGATGCTGCCGGAGGAGCTCGCCGCCCCATTCCGGGCCCGGCTGGCCGCGCTGCAGGACTCCGCTCCCCCGATGCCCACCTCGCGGGTGCACGGTGTGCTGCGCGCCGAACTCGGGTCGGACTGGCGCTCCCACTTCGCCGAGTTCGAGTCGCGCCCTGCCGCGGCCGCGTCGATCGGGCAGGTGCACCGGGCGCGGCTGGCCGGCGCCGGCGAACCGGTGGCGGTGAAGGTGCAGTACCCGGGCGCCGACGTGGCGCTGCGAAACGACCTCAAGCAGATCCAGCGGCTCGCCGCCGCCGCGTCGCCGGTCACCGGAGGGCTGGACGTGGTGGCGCTCACCCGCGAGGTCGCCGCCCGGATCGCCGAGGAGGTCGACTACGTCCACGAGGCCGCCGCCCAGAACCAGATGGCCGAGGCGACCGCCGGCCACCCACGGTTCATCGTCCCGCGGGCCCGGCTGGCCACCTCACGGGTGCTCGTCTCGGACTGGGTGGACGGGGTGAAGCTGTCCACCCTGGCCGCCGCCGGCGAGGACGAGCGCAACCGGGCCGCCGTCAACTACGTCACGTTCCTGTTCGCCGGGCCGGCGATCGGCGGCCTGCTGCACGGCGACCCGCACCCCGGCAACTACCTGGTCACGCCGGACGGCCGGCTCGGCGTGGTCGACTTCGGGCTGACCGCGTCCTTCCCCGACGGGCTGCCGCGTCCGATGGGCGAGCTGATCCGGCGGGCGGTCGCCGGGGACGCCGCCGGCATGCTCGCGGGCCTGGCGGCTGAGGGTTTCGTCAAGCCGGGCGAGGTGACCGCCGACGAACTGCTGGACTACCTGAATCCGTTCGTCGAACCGGCAGCGGTGCCGCACTTCCGCTTCAACAGGGAGTGGACCCGTTCCCAGTTCGGGCGGGTGCACCGCAGCATGGGCGCCGACGACGTGGCGCTGAAGCTCAACATCCCGCCCGAGTACGGCCTGATCTACCGGGTGTGGCTGGGCGGCATCGCGGTGCTCGCCCAACTGGACGTGACCGCCGACTTCGCCGCCGTGCT
>JAEZGC010000093.1 GCA_023437345.1 Actinomycetes bacterium | reverse complement strand
GGGGACCCGGGGGGCCGCGGGCCGCCGCCCCCCGGGGGCCGCCATGTGGACGTCGTGGCCGCAGGCGTGCATCGCGTCATTGGCGGACGCCCACGGCACCTGGGTCTGTTCGATGACCGGCAGGGCGTCCAGTTCGGCGCGGACGGCGACCGTCGGACCGTCCTCGGGGCCGAGCCGGACCACGAACCCGGTGTCGGCGACGCGGGTCGCCTTCAGGCCGGGCAGCGCGCGGCGGAGCCGGTCGGAGGTGGGGCGTTCCGCGCCGCCCAGGTTGGGGTGGCGGTGCAGTTCGCGGCGCAGCAGCTGGGCCTGCGGCAGCACCTCGGCGATGTGCCCGGTCAGCTGGGCGAGCAGGTCGGCAGCGGCGGGCGTGGGCCAGGTCACAGCGACATTCTCACCCGAACTGTCCGCCCCGGCGCCCCCGCCGTCCGGCGTGGCGTTCAGCCGAGCGGGCCGGAACCGGCGGCCGGTAACGGTTCGAACACCCGCAGCGTGACGTCGAGATGGTCGCGGTGCGGGCCGGCCGGGACGGGCGGGTCGTGGAATGCGTTGGGTCCCATGGCGATCAGGTCGCCGGCCTGCGCGGCCGTGAGGGTCACGCCGACCCGCACCCGTGAGGTGGCCCTGACGTCGAAGAACTCGCTCGCCGCGGCGAGCAGCCGGTCCTGCTTTGCGGCCTCGATCGCCAGCAGCCCGTACCGCTCGCGCAACCCGGCCAGGTGGCCGTCGTTGGGGGCCAGTACCAGCAGCCGGCCGCCGGTCACCAGTACCCGGGCGAACTCGGCCAGGTTGCGCGGGGCGAACACGCTCAGCACCGCGTCCACGCTGTGGTCGCGGACCGGCAGGCCACGCCAGGTGTCGGCCACCACCGACGCGATCCGGGGGTCGGCCCGCGCCGCCGTCCTCGCCGCCGGCACCGATACGTCCAGCGCGACGCCGGCGGCGGCCGGGTCGTCGCCGAGGGCGCGTCGAAGGTAGTGAGCGGTGCCGGCGCCCACCTCGAGGATCCGTCGGGCCGGCCGGGCGTGGCCGGCGACCAGGTCGAGCAGCGGGTCGAACAGGCCGGAGTCGAGCACCCGGACGCGGGCGGCCAGCATCGCCGCAGTGTCGGCGTTGCGGGGCTGCGGGCCGGCCAGCAGGTTCAGGTAGCCCTTCCGCGCGAGGTCGAAGCTGTGACCGGAGTCGCAGCGGGCGCCGGCGTCAGTCAGCGCCAGCTCACCGCCGCAGTGCGGGCAGGCGAGCAGTCCGGCGCCGGCCGCTATCCCCACCTCACGCCTTGCCGAACTGCAGCCCTCTGCCGTCAGGTGCGGTGAGGACGAGGACGCCGCGGCTCTGCTGGGCCCGGGTGGCGGCCTCGAGCAACTCCAGCACCAGTGCCTCCTGCTCCATCACGCCGGGGTCGGTGCACATCATCCGCGTGCTGGCCAGCGTGCCGACCGCGATGTCGCTGCCGCTGAGCTGGTAGCCGCCCCTGAACGAGTTGCACGCCTTGCCCGACAGCGAACCGGCGTCGAAGCTCAGCGTCACCGCCGTGCCGTCGACGGGAGCGGTGAGCGAGGAGCCGTCCACCACGCCGGCCAGCAGCCACGACGTGCCGGCGAGCTCGAGCGGCGGCACCGGCCCGAGTTCGAGCACCACAGTGCCCGCCGCGTCCCGCAACTCGAGGTGGGTGTCCGCCCCGCGCACGGACGCCACAGCGGCCAGGGCCGCGGCGAAGGCGGTCTCCTGCTCGGCGCGGCCGCCGTCGGTGCAGGCCATCATGGTCTGTGCCGGTGGGGTGAAGGTCAGGCCGGCCCCGGAGAGTCGGTAGCTGCCTGAGTACAGGTTGCAGCCGTTGTCGCCGGTCAGTTCACCGCCGGGGCCGAAGGCCATTGTCGGCTGGTAGTCGGCAAGGGTCGGCTCGCCGGCGATCCTGGTCACCACCCAGGAGGTGCCGCGCAGCGACGGTGCAGGGCTGGCCGGCACCACTGCCGTGCAGCCGCTCGCCACGAACGCCAGCACGAGCAGCGCCGCGCCCAGTGTCCTCATGAGTCCTCCTTGGTCGTGGCCGTCGTCCTGCGCTGCGCCTTCACGTCAGTCCGGATCAGGACGACCAGGCCGACGCCCGCCAGCGCGCTGAACATGAACCATTGAATCGCATACGACAGGTGGCTGCCCTCGTCGGCCGGCGGGGGCAGGACGGGCACCAGGCCGTCCTGTGCGGCAGGGTCCATCTCCAGCACGCCGAGGTAGCCGTCCAGCAGGTCGTAGGGCAGCGCTTCAGCGATCGCCACAGAGTTCACCAGTCGCACCTGGCCATCGGCCGGGGTGACCGCCTGGCCGGAGCCCTGCTCGTTGCGTCGGACGTGGCCGACGAGCTGCACCTGGCCGGTCGGCGCGGGCGGTGCTGTCGCAGGGAAGTCCTCCCCGGCTGGCCGGACGCCGAACCCGCGGTTGACCAGCAGGTGCCGGCCGTCGCCGGTCCGCAGCGGGGTCAGCACCTCGTAGCCGGAGCGCCCCTCCTGCGAGCGGTAGCGCACGATGAACTGATGCTCGCCGTCGAAGGTTCCGGTCACCTGGACCCGCTGCCACTGGTCGGACTCGGTGATCACCGGTCCGAACACCTCGTCCCAGTCCCGCACCGGCGCGTTCTCGTGCTCGGCCACCGACTGGTTGCGCTCGCGGCGCTGGTCGAGCCGGTCAAGCTGCCAGTAGCCAAGGTTCACGAACGCGATCACGAGGGTGACGACCAAGACGGCCAGCGCCACCCAGCGCGGCCACATGCGGGCACCGGGAGCCGGCGCGCCCATCGGCGCGCTGAGCAGTCTCACTCGTCCTCCTCGACGGATCCTGGCAGCGTGCGCGGGCTGCTCAGCGCCGGCCTGGTGGCGTCCGGTTCGGCTGGCGCGGCCGCCGGCTGGGCGCGCAGGTCGATGGCGTTGGCCAGCATCACCGCCAGCGCGGGAAGCACAGCGGCCGCGACCAGCAGCAGCAGGTTCCACGGCAGGGGGGTCAGCGTGGCGGCGACGAAGCAGGCCACCCGAACAGCCATCGTCCACAGGTAGCGGGTGCGCCGCGCATTGGTGTCGAGGGTGCGTCCCGGCCGGGCACTGGTGATGACCGGCGCCCGCCCTCGCCTCTCCCGCTCCCGAGCCACGTGCCAAGCCTACGGCGCCGCCGGGAAGCCCTGCGCCGGGCACCGGGCGGGCGGGTCCGCAGTTCGGAACACGGCTGACCACCCGCTACCGTTGCCGCCGTGACCCACACAGCACCACGTAGCGTCCTCGTCACCGGGGGCAACCGCGGCATCGGACGGGCGATAGTCGAGCGTTTCCTGGCCGACGGCCACAAGGTGGCCAGCTTCAGCCGGGCCGGGGACGCCCCCGACGCAGCGCTGGGGATCGCCTGCGACGTCGCCGACCCGGCGGCCGTGGACGCCGGGTTCGCCGCCGTTGAGGCCGAGCACGGGCCCGTGGAGGTGCTGGTCTCCAATGCCGGGGTGACCCGCGACACCCTGCTGCTCCGGATGAGCGAGGACGACTGGAGCCAGGTCATGGACGTCAACCTCGCCGGTTCGTTCCGGGTGGCCAAGCGGGCCGCCCGCTCGATGATCAGGGGGCGGTGGGGCCGGATCGTGTTCACCGGCTCGGTGGTCGGCCTGTACGGCTCACCAGGACAGGTGAACTACTCCGCGTCGAAGGCGGCGCTGGTCGGGCTGGCCCGCTCGCTCACCCGGGAACTTGGCGGCCGCGGGGTGACCGCCAACGTGGTGGCGCCGGGGTTCATCGAAACCGACATGACCGCGGTGCTGAGCGAGGACCTGGTCGCCAGGTACCGGGCCACCACCCCGGCCGGACGGCTCGGCAGGCCGGACGAGGTCGCCGCAGCGGTGGCCTTCCTGGCCTCGGATTCGGCAGGCTTCATCTCCGGAGCCGTGCTGCCGGTCGACGGCGGCCTGGGCATGGGCCACTGAGGCAAGGGGACGCAATGGGAATCCTGCAGGGCAAGAACATCCTGGTCGCCGGGGTGACCATGAACACGTCGATCGGCTACCGGGTGGTGGAACTGGCCCAGGCCGAGGGCGCGACGGTGGTGGTGTCGAACTTCGGCCGGGCGATGAGCCTGACCGGGCGGATCCTGAAGCGGCTCGACCCGCAACCGCCGCTGATCGAACTGGACGTCAGCGACGACCAGCACCTCGCCACCCTCGCCGAACGCGTGGGAGAGCATGTCGACCACCTCGACGGGGTGGTCCACTCGATCGCCTACGCCAACCCCGAGACGGCGCTCGGCGGCAGGTTCCTGACCACCCCGTTCGCCGACGTGGCGACCTCGGTCCAGGTATCCGCCTACTCGCTGGTCAGTCTCACCATGGCCTGCCGACCGCTGTTCAGGAAGTCGGCCTCCGTGGTCGGGCTCACTTTCGACGCCCGGACGTCGTGGCCCACCTACGACTGGATGGGGGTGTCCAAGGCAGCCCTGGAGAGCGCCTCGCGCTACCTGGCCCGCTACCTCGGCCCGGAAGGGGTCCGGAGCAACCTCGTGGCGGCCGGGCCGCTGGAGACCATCGCGAAGAAGGCGATCCCCGGGGCTGAGTCATTCAACGACATCTGGGAGAGCCGCGCACCGCTCGGCTGGGACCCGCGCGACCTCACCCCCACGGCGAAGGCGGTGGTGGCCCTGCTCAGCGACTGGTTCCCGGCCACCACAGGCGAGATGATCCACGTCGACGGCGGGCTGCACTCCACCGGGGCCTGACCGTCGGCGGCCGCGAACGCCGGGTCTCCACCCGCCCTCTGGGACCGGTAGGTTTGGGGCCATGGCAGTGGTGGAACTCTCCGACGTCTCGATTGTGCGGTCCGGCGCGACCCTGCTGGACCGGGTCAGCTGGACCGTCGAGGAGGACGAGCGCTGGGTCATCATCGGCCCCAACGGCGCCGGCAAGACCACCCTGCTGCAGGTGGTCGGCGCACAGTGGCACCCGACCCGCGGGACCGCGTCCATCCTCGACGAGACGCTGGGGGCGGTCGACGTGTTCGAGCTCCGGCCCCGGATCGGGGTCACCTCCGCCGCCCTGGCCGACCGGATCCCGAAGGCTGAGCGGGTCAGCGACGTCGTCATGTCGGCGGCCTACGCGGTGATGGGCCGCTGGCGGGAGAGCTACGACGACACCGATCTGGCGCGCGCCCGGCTGCTGATGCGGCAGCTCCAGGTCGACCACCTCAGCGACCGGACCTTCGGCACGCTCAGCGAGGGCGAGCGCAAGCGGGTGCAGATCGCCAGGGCGCTGATGACCGATCCCGAGCTGCTGCTGCTCGACGAGCCGGCCGCAGGGCTCGACCTGTCAGGACGCGAGGCGCTGGTCGCCACCCTGGGTGACCTGTGCGAGGACGAGTTGTCACCGGCAACCGTTCTGGTCACCCACCATGTCGAGGAGATCCCGCGCGGCATCACTCACGCGATGCTGCTCAAGCATGGCCGGGTGGTCGCCGCCGGACCCATCGAGACCACCCTCACCGGCCCGCTGCTGTCGGCCACCTTCGACCTGCTGCTGTCGGTGGCCCGGGTCGACGGCCGGTGGACGGCGAGGGCCGCACAGCGCGGTGGGCAGCGCCCACCTTCTCGCCTGGCCTGACCCCCGGCAACCACCCGGCTGGCATCATGGATCCCAACGAGCTCAGGAGATCCGATGCTGGAGTGGTTGTCTGACAACGTCTGGGCGCTGTGGTTCGCGCTGGGCGCCGGGCTCGCACTGACTGAGCTGGCCACCCTCGACTTCATGCTGCTCATGCTCGCCGCCGGCGCCATCGCCGGCGGGGTGACCGCGCTCGTGGTGCCGGGGCTGCTGTGGCTGCAGATCGCCGTCGCGGTCGTCGTCGCCGTCCTGATGCTCGGCCTGCTGCGCCCCACCATGCTGGAACGGGTGCGCCGGATGCCCGGCTACCGCTCCTCGCTGGACAACCTTGTCGGCAGCAACGGGGTCGTGGTGGCCGAGGTGACCGCCACCGGCGGCGAGGTGAAGCTGGCGGGCGAGGTGTGGACGGCCCGCAGCGTCGACGGGGCCGTCATCGCCGCCGGCGAGCAGGTGGAGGTCTACCGGATCGACGGCGCGACAGTGGTCGTCTACCCCCGCCACCAGGCGCTGCCCTGACCGCTCGCCGCGGGGGTGACCGGGGCGTCGCTAAGGTGGGCGTACAGCTCAAGGAGGACCTATGGACATCCTGATGATCATCGTCTGGACCCTGGTGGCGGCGGTGGTCGTATCGATCCTGGTGCGCAGCGTCCGCGTGATCCGGCAACAGCAGGTGGCAGTTGTCGAGCGGCTGGGCAAGTTCCGCCGCACCCTCGACTCCGGGCCGCACCTGCTCGTGCCGTGGATCGACAAGGTGCGGTACATGATCGACCTGCGGGAGGCGGTGGTCCCGTTCCCGCCGCAGGGTGTGATCACCGAGGACAACCTGATGGTGAGCATCGACTCGGTCATCTACTACCAGGTCGTGGACCCGGTCCGGGCCGCCTACGAGGCGCAGAACTACATCCAGGCCATCGAGCAGCTCACCATGACCACGCTGCGCAACATCATCGGCGGGCTCGACCTTGAGCAGACCCTGACCAGCCGCGAGGAGATCAACCAGAAGCTGCGGGCCGTCCTGGACGAGGCGACCGGCAAGTGGGGGATCAAGGTCAACCGGGTCGAGCTGCGCTCCATCGAGCCGCCGGCGACGATCCGCGACGCGATGGAGAAGGGCGCCCGCGCCGAGCGCGACAAGCGGGCCGCCATCCTGATCGCCGAGGGCCAGCGGCAGTCCCAGATCCTCTCGGCCAGCGGCGAGAAGGAGTCAGCGATCCTGCGCGCCCAGGGCGACCGGGAGTCGACGGTGCTGCGCGCGCAGGCCGACCGGCAGGCAGCGATGCTGCGGGCCGAGGGCGACGCGCAGGCCATCCACACGACGTTCTCGGCGATCCACGCCTCGAAGCCGACCCAGGGCCTGCTGGCCTACCAGTACCTGCAGATGCTGCCGCGGCTGGCCCGCGGTGACGCCAACAAGGTCTGGATCATCCCCAGCGAGCTGAACGACGCCCTGAAGGGTCTGGGGACGATGATCGGCGGCAGCCAGTCCGGCACCGGGATGCCGGGACTGGGCGAGGAGCCGGCCGGGGAGTTCGCGCCGCCGCCGAAGGTGGACGTCCTTGCCGAGATCCAGGCCCAGAAGGACGCCGACGAGGCCGAGTCCCAGCGTTCGGTGGAGCAGGCGATAGCCGAGGCGGCCGCCATCGAGGGTCGCCGGGCAGCCGCCGTCCGCACCGAGGGCCAGCCGGCCATCACGGGCCTGGCCGCCACCCCGGCAGAACCGCTGCGCGCCGCCGAGGAGCCGGAGCCCGAGCAGGCCTGACGGACCCGGGGTCAGCCGGCCGGGGCCGGGGCGGGTTCGTCGGCCTCGGGTCGGCGGGCGTAGCGTCCGGCAAGGCTGGCGCAGGCCATCAGCTGCGCCTGGTGGAAGACCATCAGGGGCAGCATCACCAGGCCGATCGGGGTGCCGGCGAACAGCACGCTGGCCATCGGCAGCCCGCTGGCCAGTGACTTCTTGGTGCCGCAGAACTGGATGGCGATGGCGTCCTCGACGCTGAACCCGAGCCGTCGCGCGACCGCCCAACTCGCCCACAGCATCAGGCCGAGAATGAGCAGGCAGATCACCAGCAGGATGCCGATCTCGGCGAGGGAGGTCTGCGCCCACATGTTCTCGCGCATGCCCGCGGCGAATGCCGCGTAGACCACCAGCACTATCGAGCCGCGGTCGACCAGCTTCAGCTGCGGGTGCGACTTCACGAAGTCGGCGGTCCAGCGTCGCGAGAGCTGGCCGAGGACGAACGGCAGCAGCAGCTGCAGCATGATGTCGATGATCGCCTGGGTGGTGAATCCGATCCGGCCCGACAGCACGATCCAGCACAGTGCGGGGGTCAGGAAGACGCCAAGGATGTTGGACGCGGACGCGCTCACCACGGCGCCGGCGACGTTGCCGCGGGCTATCGAGGTGAAGGCGATGGAGGACTGGACCGTGGAGGGAACCAGGGTCAGGTACACCAGGCCGGTCACCATCGCCGGGCTCAGCCAGGTGCCGGCGAGCGCCGCGATCGCCACTCCCAGCAGCGGGAACGCGACGTAGGTGAAGGCGAGGATGACCAGGTGCAGCCGCCAGTGTCGCAGCCCGCTCAGCGTCTCCTGCGGGCTCAGGCGCGCCCCGTAGAGGAAGAACAGCACGGCGATCGCGGCGGTGGTCAGCCAGTCCATCACGTCGATCCCGGCTCCGGTCACGGGCAGGACCGAGCCCAGGACCGCGGCGGTGATGATCGCCAGCAGGAACGGGTCGACGCGAAGACGAGTGAGCCAGGACATTGCGCGCCATCCTACGGCTTCGGCAGGGTTAGGATCGCCGCTGTGCTGCTTCCCGTTACCGATCCTGCCGATCCCCGGCTGGCGGACTACGTGGGGTTGCGCGAGGCCACCCTGCGCCGGCTCCTGGAGACCGAGCGTGGCCTGTTCATCGCCGAGGGTGCCAAGGTGATCCGGCGGGCTGTCGAGGCCGGTTTCCAGCCCCGCTCCTTCCTGCTCGCCGAACGCTGGGTGTCCGAGCTGGCCGACCTGCTGGACGCCAGTGACGTGCCGGTCTACCTGGTCAGCGAGGCGGTGGCCGAGCAGGTGACCGGGTTCCACGTCCATCGCGGCGCGCTCGCCTCTCTGCACCGGCACGATCGGTACACGGTCGGGCAGGTGCTGGACGCCGGCGACCGGATCGTCGTCCTGGAGGACCTCGTCGACCACACGAACGTGGGCGCCGTGATCCGCAACGCCGCCGGACTCGGCTGGGACGGGCTGCTGATCGGCCCGCGCTGCGCCGACCCGCTGTATCGCCGCAGCGTCAAGGTGTCGATGGGTGCGGTGTTCTCCCTGCCGTGGGCCCGGGTGGCGCGGCACCGGGACGTTCCGGGGGTGCTGCAGGACGCCGGGTTCACCGTCGCCGCCCTCGCGCTGCGGGAGGACGCGGTCACGCTGGACGACTTCGCCGCGTCACCGGCAGCTGGCGGCAAGCTGGCCATCCTGCTCGGCGGTGAGGGTCACGGCCTGTCCGAGCAGTGGCTGACCGGAGCGGACGCCGTGGTGCGGGTCCCGATGCGCGCCGGCGTCGACTCGCTCAACGTCGCGGCTGCCAGCGCCATCGCCTGTTACGCGCTGGGCCGCTGAGTCGGTCGGCCGGCGGTCAGACCCCGGCGGCGTCCGGGCTCGCCGCGGCGGGCGGCTGCGGGATCGCACCCGCCTCGTCGGCGGAGCGTCGCCGAGGGCTGACCGGCCAGTCCTCGGGGTAGAGGTGGGCGAGTCCCTCGGCCTGGCCGTACAGCTTGCGGCGCACCCGGCCCGACAGCCGGTCGCCGAAGACGATCCCGTTGAGATGGTCGGTCTCGTGCTGCAGGCAGCGCGCCAGGGTCCCGGTGCCCTCGACCCGGACGGGGTTTCCGTCGGCGTCGACGCCAGTGCAGACGGCGAAGTCTGGCCGGGCCAGCGGCTGGTAGCCGCCGGGCAGCGACAGGCAGCCCTCGTCCTCGGCGACCAGGCGGCGCGACTCACCTTCGGGGAGGGTGACGACGGGGTTGCAGATCACGCCGGTGTGGTAGACGTCGTCGGCGTCGGGGCAGTCGTAGACGAACACCGCCAGGTCGACACCGATCTGGGTGGCTGCCAATCCGACCCCCCGTGCCGCCGCCATGGTGGCGAACATGTCGCGCACCAGCCCGGCCAGGTCCTCGTCGAAGGACTCCACCTGTCGGGTCGGTGCGTGCATCACGGGCTCGCCCCACCGGGTGACCCGCCGCACGCTGCCCCCGGTCATCAGGTCCGTCACGCCCATTCCTGCTCCACTCCTGCCGCCGTCACCGCCCGGCCATCCTAACGATCCCCGGTGGTCGCCCGCCGGGGCGGGCAGGCAACCGCCTCGCGTGGCGGCTTGCCGCCCGAGCCGCAGCCGTCGACGCTGGTGGTGTGGCGGAGGAAACGACTGACGGCCCGACTGAGCTCAGCGCCGAGCACGCCGCCGTGCTGGACGCCTTCGTCCGCCACCTGACCGCCGAGCGCAACCTGTCGGCGCACACGGTGCGTGCCTACCGGGGCGACCTTGCGCACCTGCTGGGCCACCTGGAGCGCACCGCGCAGGGTGGTTTCGGCGAGGTCGACCTTCCGGCGCTGCGACGCTGGCTGGCGGTCCAGCAGGCCGGCGGCGCGAAGCGGGCCACCCTGCAGCGCCGGGCCGCCGCAGTGCGTACCTTCTTCGCGTGGGCGCGGCGCACCGGACGGGTCGCCGCCGACCCGGCGGCCGGCCTCCGCTCGCCGCGGGTTGACCGCCGGCTGCCGCCCACTCTGCAGGTGGACCACGCCCGCGCCGTCCTTGACGCCCTGGCCGCCCTGGCGGCGGCCGCGGAGACGCCGGTCGAGCGGGCTGCGGCGCGACGCGACGTCGCCATCGTCGAGGTGCTCTACGCCAGCGGGATGCGCGTGGCCGAGCTGTGCGGGCTCGACCTTCCCGACCTCCACCTCGGCCGTGGCCTGGCGCGGGTGTTCGGCAAGGGCGGCAAGGAACGTACGGTGCCGCTGGGCCGGCCGGCGATCGCCGCCCTGACCGCGTGGCTGGCAGACAGGTCACTTCTGGCGCGGTCGGCCGGTGAGGCCGTCTTCGTCGGCGACCGCGGCGGCCGGATCGATCCCCGGGTGGTGCGCCGGCTGGTGCACCGGGCGCTCGCTGCGCTCCCCGAGGGCCCCGACCTGGGCCCGCACGGCCTGCGGCACGCGATGGCGACCCACCTGCTGGAGGGCGGTGCGGACCTGCGTTCGGTGCAGGAACTGCTCGGTCACGCCTCGCTGGCCACCACGCAGCTCTACACCCACGTGTCGAACGAGCGCCTTCGTGCGGTGTTCCGGCAGGCGCATCCGCGGGCCTGACAGCCCTTGTGAGCATTGACTCCGGCGGCTGCCGGGGTGACCATGTGCGCAGGGCCTCGCGCGGGGGGTGCGGTCCGAAACGGAGGGACCATGTCCACGTCCACCCGGCGGTCGCGACGCGAAGCGGGCTCGACGCCCTCCCGGCCGCGCCGCCTGCTGCATTCGACGGCGATTGCTGCGCTGGCGACGGGTTTCCTGCTGCTGGGGCAACTGACGGGCCTTCCGTCCGGTTCTGCGGCGTCCCCGCCGGGCACTGTGGTGTTCGTCGCGGCGGGCGACTTCGGCTCCTCGAGCGCGGCCGGCGGAGTGCTCACCGGGATGGCGGTGGGGGAGCCGGAGCTGGCCCTCGCCCTGGGGGACCTGTCCTACGGCTCGGTCGGGGGCGAGGGCGCGTGGTGCGACTTCGTCACGAGCCGGTTCGGTGCAGGCCGGCCGTTCGAGTTGGTGGCCGGCAACCACGACAACGGGTCGAACGGCAACATCAACGACTTCAGCGCCTGCCTACCCAACCAGCTGCCCGGCCTGGTCGGTACCTACGGCCGGGAGTACTACGTCGACTACCCGCAGTCGAGCCCGCTGGTCCGGTTCATCATGATCTCGCCGAATCTGGCCTTCAACGGTGCCGCCGCCTGGAACTACGCAGCCGGTTCGACCCGTTACAACTGGACGGCCTCCGCCATCGACCAGGCCCGCAGTCGCTCCATCCCCTGGGTGGTCGTCGGCATGCACTATCCGTGCCTGTCAGTCGGCGTGTACGGATGCGCGGCGGGGGAGGACATCACGAACCTGCTGGTCAGCAAGCGGGTCGACCTCGTGCTCAACGGCCACGAGCACATGTACCAGCGGACCAAGCAGTTGGCGCTGGGCGCGTCCTGCTCGCGGGTGGCCGCCGGCTCCTACGCTGCCGGGTGCGTCGCGGACGCGGACGCCGCCCTGACCAGGGGTGCCGGGACCGTGTTCGTCACCTCGGGCCTGGGTGGTCGTGAGCAGCGCACGGTGAACAACTCGGATCCGGAGGCGGGGTACTTCGCAGCCGCCTCCGGGTCGAATGCCTCGCCGTCGTACGGCTTCCTGAGGGTCACGGCCACCCTCACCCAGCTCCAGGCCGCGTTCGTGGCGACGTCGGGCTCGTTCACCGACACCTTCACCATCGCGCCGGGGGCCCCGGACACCACGCCCCCGACGGCGCCTGCCGATCTTCGCGCCACAGTCGCCGGCACGTCGGTCGACCTGGCGTGGTCAGCCTCCTCCGACGACGTTGGGGTCACCGGTTACCAGGTGTATCGCGGCACCACCCCCGGCTTCGCCGCCGATGCCACCAGCCGGATCGGTCAGGCCGCCGGGCTTTCCTACACGGACTCCTCGCTGGCCGCCGGCAGCTACTACTACCGCGTGATCGCCGTGGACGCGGCCGGGAACGCCAGCCCGGCCAGTGATGCGGTCGCGGCGACCGTGGCCCCGCCGGATCCGCAACCGACAGTGGTGCGGGTGACCACCACCGTCGATGCCGGCGTCAGGTCTGGAGATGCCGCCAACTACGGCAACGACCTCCAGCTGTGGTCGCGTCGCAGCCCGAGCCAGGAATCGTTCCTGCAGTTCGCGCTGCCGGTTGCGCCCGCCGGCAAGACGCTCCAGGCAGCGGCACTGGAGATGTCCACCTCAGGCGATGCGAGTGCCGGGTCGACAGGGGTCCATCGGACCGACCTCGTCTCCGGGACCTGGACGGAATCGGGGGTGAACTGGAACAACCGCCCGACAACTGTTCAGGCAACCCTGGGCACCTTCACCGCCCCGACCACTACCTACACCAGATTCGAGGCGGCACTCTCGGTCGCCGATCTGAACTCAATGCTGGGTTCCACCGTCACAATCCGGCTCTCAAGTGACGCCAGCGATGACAACTTGCGGACGGGCTCGGCAGAGGCTGCCACCGCCTTGAGGCCACGGCTCCGACTCAGCTTCGGGAGCGGTTGACCCCTGGCCTGCACCACCACCCGCCTGGTGGCGCCGCCGACCTGCTCGGCAACAAGGGCGGGTAGCAGCCTCACCCGCGGCGTGGTGACCAGCCACAACGGGTCGAGGTAGTGCTCGCCGCGACGCAGCCCCCAGTGCAGGCAGCCGGGCGGG
>JAEZGC010000029.1 GCA_023437345.1 Actinomycetes bacterium | reverse complement strand
GTCGTGGACGGGAGCCAACGCCATCCACGACGCCGCCGAGGTGCTGCGGCGGCTGGTCGAGTACACCCCCCGCTCTGTCACTGTCGAAGGGCTCACCTACCGCGAGGGCATGAACGCCGTCGAGGTCACCGGGGGCATCGCCGGCAACGTCATCCCTGACCGCTGCACTGTCACTGTCAACTTCCGGTTCGCCCCGGACCGCGACGAGGCTGACGCGCTGGCGCACTGCCGCGAGCTGATGGCGGGGTTCGACATCGAGTTCGTCGACTTCGCGCTCGGCGCCCGCCCTGGCCTCGACCGTCCGGCCGCCCGGGACTTCCTGGCTGCGGTGGGTGGCGACCCGCTGCCCAAGTTCGGCTGGACCGACGTCGCCCGGTTCAGCGCGCTCGGCGTCCCGGCGGTCAACTTCGGCCCCGGCGACCCGCTGAAGGCGCACGCCGATGACGAGGCGTGCCCGGTGTCGGACCTGCGCCAGTGCCGCGCCGCCCTGCTGCGCTGGCTGGGTTGAGTTGGCGGCGGTGAGGACGGTTGGGCCCGATAGCGGTGACGGGCGGGGCCGGCTGGGCAATGATGGGCAGGTGACCAAGAGCATCCGCACCCAGGGCCCGGTGGTCCGCCGCGGTGAGAAGAACGAGCCGATGACGCTGGACGAGTGGCTGCTGGCCAACCGGGGCGACACCGAGTGGGCGCACGCCGACCCATGGCGGGTGCTGCGGATCCAGTCGGAGTTCGTCGAGGGGTTCGGCACGCTGGCCGACATCGGGCCGGCGATCAGCGTCTTCGGTTCGGCCAGGACGCCGCGCAAGCACCCGTTGTACGCCGCCGGGGTCGAGATCGGACGCCGGCTCGCCCGCGCCGGGTTCGCCACCATCACCGGCGGCGGCCCCGGCATCATGGAGGCCGCCAACAAGGGGGCGCTGCAGGCCGGGGGCGCTTCGGTGGGGCTGGGCATCGAGCTGCCGTTCGAACAGGGTCTGAACAAGTACGTCTCGCTCGGGATCAACTTCCGCTACTTCTTCGCCCGCAAGGTGATGTTCCTGAAGTACTCCCAGGGCTTCATAGTGATGCCGGGCGGGTTCGGGACCTTCGACGAGGTGTTCGAGGCGCTCACCCTTGTGCAGACCCGCAAGGTGCGGTCGTTCCCGATCGTGCTGTACGGCTCGCAGTTCTGGGCCGGGATGCTGGACTGGCTGCGCGACCAGATGATGGGGTCGGGCTACATCAGCGCCGAGGACCTCGAGATGTTCAGCATCGCCGACGACCCCGAGGAGGCGGTGGCGCTGGTCACCCACCCGCTGCCCGCGCCGCCCTCCGATCCCTCGGCGCAGATGTCCTAGACTCCCGCCCGTGGAGTGGTTCCTGTGGATGATCGCGGTCGCCGTGCTCGGGCTGGCGGCCGTGGCGGCCAGCGGCCGGCTGGGTGACATGCCTGCGACGGTGACCGACACCCCCGTTCCCCACGTCCCGCAGGGACGGCTCACCGCCGACGACCTGCGGCAGGCCCGGTTCGCCGTGGTTCCTCGTGGTTACTCGATGGTGCAGGTCGACGAGTTGCTCGATCGGCTGGCCCGCCAGCTCGACTCGCCGACCCAGTGAGCTACCGCCCGACCGGCCTGTGGTGTGCCGCGGGCCGCAGGATGTCACGCCGGGGTGGAATAATGGAGGTGTTCGATCCCAGCTGAACAAGTGAGGTAAAGCAATGGCAGCTATGAAACCGCGAACCGGGGACGGCCCGATCGAGGTGGCCAAGGAGGGACGCGTGATTGCCATGCGGATCCCTGCCGAGGGCGGCGGACGGCTGGTGATCGAGATGAATGCCGCTGAGGCGGCCGAACTGAAGACAGCGCTCGAGGGCGTCGTCGTCACCGCCTGACCCCAGTCATCGCCACGGGCCCCGGGAACACTCCCGGGGCCCGTGTTGCGTTTGCGTCTGCGGGGTCAGCGTCCGCCGTGGAAGGCGATGGCCCGTTCGTACACCGCCACAGTCTGCTGGGCTATCGACTCCCAGGAGAACTCGTCGATGCACCGCTGCCGGCCGGCCAGCCCGTAGCGGCGGGCCCGCTCCGGGTCGCGGGTCAGCGCGTTGAGCTGTTCGGCGAAGGACGCCTCGAAGCCCGCCACGTAGGACGGGTCGTCGGCCTGCCTGGGGTCGTAGGGGACCAGCGTGCCGGTGGTGCCGTCCACCACCACCTCGGGGATCCCGCCGACAGCACTGGCGACCACCGCGGTCTCGCAGGCCATCGCCTCGAGGTTGACGATCCCCAGCGGCTCATAGATGGACGGGCAGGCGAACACCGTGGCGTGGGTCAGCACCTGTCGGACGGCGGCCCGCGGCAGCATCTCCTGCACCCACTTCACCGACCCGCCGCGGACCCGGCTCAGTTCGGCGAACGCAGTGTCGAACTCGGCAGCGATCTCGGGGGTGTCCGGCGCGCCGGCCAGCAGCAGCAGCTGGGTGTCAGGGTCGAGCTGGGCAGCGGCTCGGACCAGGTGCACCAGGCCCTTCTGCCGGGTGATCCGGCCGACGAAGACCACCAGCGGACGATCCCGGTCGACCCCCAGCGAGTCGACCACGTCGGTGGCCGGGTCGGGCCGGAACTCCTCGGGGTCGATGCCGTTGCGGACCACCTCGACGCGGTCAGGGTCCAGCTCGGGGTAGCTGTCCAGCACGTCGCCGCGCATCCCGGCGCTCACCGCGATCACCGCTGCAGCGTCGGCGAACGCCGTCCGCTCGGCCCACGATGACACCCGGTAGCCGCCGCCGAGCTGCTCGGCCTTCCACGGCCGGTGCGGCTCGAGGGAGTGGGAGGTCACCACGTGCGGCACGTCGAGGAACTTCGAGCCGACCAGGCCGGCGAAGTTCGCGTACCAGGTGTGGGAGTGGATGACGTCGGTGTCGGCGGCTATCGCGTTGGCCATCGCGACATCGGCGCCCAGCACCCGCAGGGCCGCGTTGGCCCCGTCCGGGAAGGTCTCCGGGTGCGCTGTGGCTCCCTCGCGCGGCTCGCCCATGCACTGCACCTCGACGGCGTCGGTGAACTTGCGCAGCTGCGGCACGAGCTGACCGACATGAACTCCGGCCCCGCCGTAGATGAACGGGGGATACTCCCTAGTAAGGATGGATACGCGCAGTCCCATGACCGGATCGTGTCACAGCCGCCGGGCCGGAACTACCTTTTCGGCGATTTGATTGTGGCCGGCGTCCTCACCCCGTAGGTTCGGTCCATGATCAATCGGCCGAATGTCCTGTCGATAGTTCTGGCCGGCGGCGAGGGCAAGCGTTTGATGCCGTTGACCGCTGACCGGGCCAAGCCCGCGGTCCCGTTCGGCGGGACCTACCGCCTGATCGACTTCGTCTTGTCGAACCTCGCCAACGCCGACCTGACCAAGATCTGCGTCCTCACCCAGTACAAGTCCCACTCGCTGGACCGCCACGTCACCCAGACCTGGCAGTTCGAGTCGATGCTGGGCAGCTACGTGACCTCGGTCCCGGCGCAGCAGCGCACCGGCAAGCAGTGGTTCCAGGGCAGCGCCGACGCCATCTACCAGTCGATGAACCTGATCAACGACGAGGATCCCGACTACGTGGTGGTCTTCGGCGCCGACAACATCTACCGGATGGACGTCGAGCAGATGGTCGAGGCGCACATCGACTCCGGGATGGACGCCACGGTGGCCGGCATCCGGGTGCCCCGCTCCGACGCTCACGCCTTCGGGATCATCGACGCCGACGCGAGCGGGAAGATAGTCAGGTTCCTCGAGAAGCCGGCCGACCCGCCCGGGCTGCCCGACAGCCCTGAGGAGTCATTCGCCTCGATGGGCAACTACGTCTTCACCAGGGAAGCCTTCGTGGACGCGCTGAACGCGGACGCGGAGAGCAGCGACTCCCGCCACGACATGGGCGGCGACATCATCCCCGCCTTCGTGTCCGCCGGGCGCGCGCAGGTCTATGACTTCCGGGACAACGACGTTCCTGGCTCCACTGAGAAGGACCGCGACTACTGGCGCGATGTCGGGACCATCGAGGCCTACCACGCCGCCCACATGGACCTGGTGTCGGTGGAGCCGGAGTTCAACCTCTACAACCGCAAGTGGCCGATTTGGACGCAGCAGGCGCAGCTGCCCGGCGCCAAGTTCACGTTGCGCGGGACCGCAGAGGACTCCATCGTCGGCTCCGGGTGCATCATCTCCGGCGGCGACGTCGACAGGTCGGTGCTGTCACCCAACGTGATGGTCGACAAGTGGGCCAGGATCGAGGAGGCGGTGATCTTCAGCGGCTGCCGGATCGGCCGCAACGCAGTGATCCGGCGGGCGATCCTCGACAAGGGCGTGATCGTCCCCGACGGCGTCGAGATCGGCGTCAATGCCGAGCACGACAGGGCGCGCGGGTTCTACGTCGAAGGCGGCATCACTGTGGTGCCGAAGAAGCACCCGGTCCCCGGCAACTGGTGAGCCGTCGGGCGCACCCCGTCCACCGGACGGGGCGTGCCGCGGTGTGCCCGGGAACCGTCCCCGTGTGCGGGGGAACCGTCCCGGTGTGCCGAGGAACCGTCCCCGGGTGCCGGGTCAGGCCTTGACGGCCAGCAGCAGGCCGTCGCCGACCGGCAGCAGGACGGGGGCGAACCCCTCGAGGGCGAGCACGGCGTCCAGCGCCTCGCGGATGATCAGCGGCTCGTCCTCGTCATTGTCCGGGTCGGCGACCTTGCCGTCCCACAGCGCGTGGTGCAGCGCGAGGACGCCGCCGGAGCGCAGCAACCTGACGGCCTGGGCGACGTACTCGACGTACTCCAGCGGGTCGCCGTCGATCACCACGAGGTCGTAGGCGGCGTCGGTCAGCTTGGGCAGCACCCCGAGCGCATCGCCGGCGATCAGCCGGGCACGCGAGCGCGGCAGGCCGGCGTCGGTGAGCACCTGGCGGGCGGCGAGCTGGAGCTCCGCCTCGTTGTCGATGCTGGTCAGCACCCCGTCAGCGGCCATCCCCTCCAGCAGCGCGACCGCGGACACGCCGGTGCCGGTGCCGACCTCGACCACGTTGTGCGCCCGCAGCGTGGCGGCCAGGAAGGTGAGGGCGGCGGCGGTGTTCGGGCTGACCGGACGCAGGCCGTGCTCGGCGGCCTTCGCGCGGGCGGCCTGGGCCGCGGCGGACTGCGCGACATAGGCGTCGGCGAACTGGACGGCCGACGCGGCGGACCTTGCCGCCTTGGGGAGAGCGCTCACGCGCTCAGGGTATGCGACCGGTGGCGGGGTTGTCCCGCGACCCGGGGGTGCGCCCGGCGAACCCTCTACCCGGCGTTAACATGCCTGCCATGGCTCATGTGGTGGTTGCCGAACTCGTCGCCAACGTGCTTGGCGTCGAGGTCCAGGTCGGACAGCAGGTGCGCGCCGACGAGGCCGTCATCGTCCTGGAGTCGATGAAGATGGAGATCCCGGTGCTGGCCGAGCAGGCCGGCACCGTGACCGAGGTGGTGGTGGCGGTCGGGGACGTGGTGCGCGACGGCGATCCACTGGTCGTGATCGCTCCTGCCTGACCTGCGGCGGTGGCCTGCCACGGTGCCGCGGCAGGGCTGCAATAGGCTTTGCGCATGATCCAACCTCCCTTCGGCAGGCTGATCACCGCGATGGTGACGCCTTTCGCGGCCGACGGCTCGCTGAACCTCACCGAGGCGCGGCGCCTGGCGGCCCACCTGGTGGACCACCAGAACCACGACGCGCTGATCATCAACGGCACCACCGGTGAGGCCCCGACAACCTCCGACAAGGAGAAGCGGGAGCTGCTGGCCGCCGTGGCGGCCGAGGTGGGGGACCGGGCCAGGATCGTCGCCGGGGTCGGCACCTTCGACACCCGGCACACCATCGAACTCGCCCGCCAGGCAGAGGACGCCGGCGCAGCCGGCCTGCTGGTCGTCACGCCGTACTACTCCCGGCCGCCCCAGGACGCGGTGGCGGAGCACTTCCTCGCGGTGGCCGAGGCGAGCGGCCTCCCGCTGCTCGTCTACGACATCCCACACCGCACCGGCACGCCGATCGAGACCGCAACCCTGCTGCAGATCGCCGCGCACCCGCGGATCGTCGGGGTGAAGGACGCCAAGGGCCAGCCGGTGGCGTCGGCCCAGGTGATCGCCGAGACCGGCCTCGCCTACTACGCCGGCGACGACGCGATGACGCTGCCCCTGCTGGCGGTCGGCGGCGTCGGGGTGGTCGGGACGTCCACCCACTTCACCGGCGCCCGGACCAGGCAGATGATCGACGCATTCCTGGCCGGGGACCTCGACGACGCGATAGCGCGCAACGCAGCCCTGCTTCCGGTCTACACCGGGGTGTTCGCCACCCAGGGCTGCATGCTGGTCAAGGCCGGGCTCGCCGCCCGCGGATTCGCCCCTGGAGGCTGCCGGCGTCCGCTGCTCGAGGCCAGCCCGGCCCAGGCGGCCGCCTTCGTGGCGTTGCTGGACGCCGCCGGCCTGTGAGGACCGGGCGCGTGCTCCCGGCCGCCGCGCCGGGCGGCTGGACTTAGGCTGGGCCCATGATCGACTTCAACGCCGCCGAGATCCTCGTGCTGGCGGTGCTCGCGGTCATCATCTTCGGCCCGGACAAGCTCCCGGAGCTGGCCCGCAAGGCGGCCAGGGTGTTCAACTACCTGCGCCGGATCGCCAACGATGCCCGTGGCCAGCTGCGCGAGCAACTGGGGCCCGAGTTCGACGACCTCCACCTGTCCGACCTCACCCCGCGGGCGCGCGGCGCGCGGCTGCTGGGCGACGACACGGTGGCCGACCTCGCCGAAGCCCGCCGCACCGCTGCCGACGACCTGCAGGCGATCCGGTCCGACCTGGCCGGCGGCGGATCGCCAGGGCCCGCCGCAGCCGGCCCGGCGGCCGCACCCGGGCAGCGACTGGTCGCCTTCGACCCCGAAGCCACCTGACCCGCCGATGCGGGCCGCGCCGCCGCGTTCGCTACCCGGCGCCCACCGCACGCGGTAGCCTCCCGGTGTGACCGGAGCAACCTCCTCGATCTTCATCTCGCGGATCAAGGGCCTGCCGATGCTCGACCCCAACGGCGACCAGGTGGGCCGGGTCCGCGACGTCGTGATCCAGAACCGCTCCGGCAACCGTGCGCCCCGGGTGAAAGGGCTGGTCGTCGAGCTGTTCGCGATGCGGCGGATCTTCGTCCCGATGGCGCGGGTACGCTCCATCCACGCCCACCAGGTGATCATCTCCGGCCTGGTCAACACCCGCCGTTTCGAGGTCCGCGAGCACGAGGTGCTGGTCGTCGACCACCTCTTCGACAGGACGGTGAGGCGTCCGTCCGCCACCGCCGAGGAGACCATCTTCGACCTCGCCATCCGCCACGTCCGGGGGCGCGACTGGGAGGTCGCCGAGGTTGCGGTGCGGACCGCCACCCGCCGGCCGTTCCAGCGGCCCCACGTCAGCATCGTCGACTGGGCCGAGCTGCCCGACCTCGTCGAGTCCGCGCCGAACCGGGACGCCGAGCAGCTCGCGGCCCGACTGTCCGACCTGAAACCTGCCGATGTGGCGCGGGAACTCCACGACATGGACCCCGGCACCCGCGCCCGCGTGGTGCAGGTGATGGAGGACGAGCAGCTCGCCGAGGCGCTCGAGGAGCTGCCCGAGGACGAGCAGGTGGCGGTGATCGCCACCCTCGACCGGGAGCGGGCCGCCGACGTCCTCGAGGAGATGGACCCCGACGACGCGGCCGACCTGATCGCCGAGCTTGACGACGAGCTCGCCGAGGACATCCTGGACAAGATGGAGCCCGACGACGCCCGCGACGTCCGCACCCTGCTGACCTATGACGCCGAGACCGCCGGCGGCCTGATGAACCCCGAGCCGGTCATCCTGGCCCCCGATGCCACCGTCGCCGACGCGCTGGCGGCGCTGCGGCACGAGGAGATCACCCCGGCGATGGCGGCGCTGGCCTTCATCTGCCGCTCGCCGCTGGACACCCCGACCGGCCGCTACCTCGGCGCCGTGCACATCCAGCGGCTGCTGCGCGAGCCCCCGTCCCTGCTGGCCGCCGGGCTGATCGACTCCGACATCACCCCGCTCACCCCGGCGTCCAATATCGCCCAGGTGTCGCGGTACTTCGCGACGTACGACCTGGTCTGCGCCCCGGTGGTGGACGCCGAACGCCGGCTGCTCGGCGCGGTGACCGTCGACGACGTGCTCGACCACATCCTGCCCAGCGACTGGCGCGGCGTGCAGCTGGACCGGCTGGAGGTGGAGGTGAGCGATGGCTAGGCAGGACCCGCGCCTTGACACCCCGGGCCGGCGTACCGGCTGGATGCCCCGGGTCCGCCTCGGCGACGACGCCTTCGGCGACTTCGCGGAGTCGGCCGCCCGGTTCATGGGCACCGGCAAGTTCATAGTCTGGATGACGGTCTTCATCGTCGGCTGGATCGGGTGGAACGTGGTGACCGGGGCACCGGACGCCTTCCCGTTCATCTTCCTGACCCTGCTGCTGTCGCTGCAGGCGTCCTACGCCGCGCCGCTGATCCTGCTGGCGCAGAACCGGCAGGAGGCCCGCGACCGGGTGAGCCTCGAGCACGACCGCGAGGTGGCCGAGCAGTCCCGCGCCGACATGGACTTCCTGGCCCGCGAGATCGCCTCGCTGCGGGCCCGGATGAACGACGTCGCCACCCGCGACTTCATCCGTTCCGAGCTGCGCGACCTGCTGGCCGACCTCGACCAGCGCGACGAGGGCGACCCCACCGAGCGGCGCACCCAGGACGTGGCCGACCGCAGGCCGTGACTGTGCCGGGGCCGGCGTCGCCACGACCGGTGGCCGGTTGGTTCCCGACCCCGGGGCGAGACTAGGGTTGGACCATGTCCTCACTTGTCAGCGCCGTCAACGAAGCCCTTGCCACAGTTATCGACCCGGAGATCCGGCGTCCGATCACCGAGTTGGGCATGGTGGACTCGGTGGCGGTCACCGAGGCGGGCGTGGCCGACATCACCGTCCTGCTCACCATCGCCGGGTGCCCGCTGCAGGCGACCATCCGGTCCGACGTGACGGAGGCCGTCCTCGCGGTCGAGGGGATCAGCGACGTCAACCTGACGCTCGGGACCATGAACGACACCCAGCGGGCCGAACTGAAGCAGCAGTTGCGCGGCGGCGTCCAGGACCGCGAGATCCCGTTCTCCCGGCCCGACAACCGCACGCAGGTGATCCTCGTCGCCTCCGGCAAGGGCGGGGTGGGCAAGTCGTCGGTGACCGTCAACCTCGCCATGGCGCTGGCGGCCAGGGGCAAGCGGGTGGGCGTGCTGGACGCCGACATCTACGGCCACTCGATCCCGCCGATGCTCGGGCTGGCTGACGCGGTCCCCACGGTGGTGGACGGGATGATCTTCCCGGTCCCGTCGATGGGCCTGACGGTGATCTCGATAGGGATGTTGAAGGGCAGCCGCGACCAGGTGATCGCCTGGCGGGGGCCGATCCTCGACCGGGCGCTGCAGCAGTTCCTTGCCGACGTCTACTGGGGCGACCTCGACTTCCTGCTGGTCGACCTGCCGCCCGGCACCGGCGACGTCGCGCTGTCGCTGGGCCAGAAGCTGCCCAACGCCGAAGTGCTGGTGGTCACCACGCCGCAGCAGGCGTCGGCCGAGGTCGCCGAGCGGGCCGGCACCATGGCGTCCATGCTGGAGCAGAAGGTGCTCGGCGTGGTGGAGAACATGGCCTACCTCGACGTCACCTGCCCCGACTGCAGCGCCACGCACCGGGTGGACGTCTTCGGTTCCGGCGGCGGCGAGGCGGTGGCCCAGACCCTCACCGAGCGGCTCGGCTACGAGATCGCGCTGCTGGCCGAGATCCCGATGGACCCGGCGATGTCCGGGGCAGGCGACCAGGGTGTCCCGCTGGTTGCTACCGACCCGCAGCGTCCGGCGGCTGCCGTCCTGGCCGGCCTGGCCGAGCACCTCGCCGCCCGCCGGATCAGCCTGGTCGGCAAGAGCCTCGGCCTGACCCCCGTCGGCTGACCTGCGCGGGACGGTTCTCCAGCACGCAGGAACCGTCCCCGTGTGTCCAGGAACCGTCCCCGTGTGTCCGGGCTGCCGGGGGCAGGGTCGGGCACCCGTAGGCTGGGGGGCGTGACCGCCACCCGCCGTACCGTGCTCGCCGTCCCCGGCTCCTCCGACCGCTTCATAGCCAAGGCAAGGGGGCTGGGCGTCGACGCGCTGTTCCTCGACCTCGAGGACGCGGTGGCGCCGGCGGTGAAGGTCGAGTCCCGGGCCCGGATCGTCGAGGCGCTCAACAACGGCGGTTTCGCAGCGCCGCTGGTCACCGTCCGGGTCAACGGCTGGGAGAGCCCGTGGACCTACGGCGACGTCATCGAGGTGGTCAGTGGCGCCGGCCGGGCCATCGAGGCGCTGGTGCTGCCGAAGGCGCAATCCGCCGCCCAGGTCCAGGCGCTCGACCTGCTGCTCACCCAGGTCGAGCACACCGCGGGCCTGCCGGTCGGCAGGATCGGCCTCGAGGTGCAGATCGAGGACGCTATCGGGCTGCTGCATGTCACCGAGATCGCCGCGGCGAGCCCGCGGCTGCAGTCGCTGGTGTTCGGCCCCGGCGACTTCATGGCGAGCCTGGGGATGGGCGGGCTGAACGTCGGTGCGCAGCCGGCGGGCTACCCTGCCGACGCCTTCCACCACGTCCTGATGTCGATCCTTGTCGCCGCACGGGCGCACGGCCTGCAGGCCATTGACGGCCCGTACGTGGCGATCCGCGACCTGGCCGGCTTCCGCAGGTCCGCCGAACTCAGCGCAGCGCTGGGCTATGACGGCAAGTGGGTGCTGCACCCCGACCAGGTGGAGATCGGCAACGCCGTCTACTCGCCGCGGCAGGCCGACTATGACCGCGCGCTGCGGATCCAGGCCGCCTACGCCGCGGCTACCGCTGTTGCCGGCGGCGCGGTTGGTGCCATTGTGGTGGACGACGAGATGGTGGACGAAGCGGGCGTCAAGCTCGCCGCTGCGATAGTGGCCCGCGGACGCGCGGCCGGAATGGAGGCGGTCGAATGACCCAACGGACCCCGAAACTGGCCGACGTGTTCAAGCTCGAGTTCCCCCAGTCGGTGGGCAGCTTCGCCACCTACGAGGACGCCCAGAAGGCAGTCGACCACCTCGCCGACGCCCACTTCCCGGTGGAGAACCTCGCCATCGTGGGCACCGACCTGCGCTCGGTCGAGCGGGTGCTCGGCCGCCGGACCTGGGGGACGGTGATCGGACAGGGCGTCCAAAGCGGCCTGTCCACCGGCCTGCTGGTCGCGTTCCTGATGTGGATCCTGCAGCCCGGCGCCAACTTCCTGGTGCTGATCGTGTCGGCGCTGGTGATCGGCATCGTGATCGGGATCGCGTTCTCGGCGCTCAGCTACTGGATGGCGCAGGGCAAGCGTGACTTCACCTCCGTGAGCCGGACGATAGCCACCCGCTACGAGCTGCTCAGCGAGCACAAGGTCGCCGGCCAGGCCCGCGAGCTGCTCGCCGGGTTGCCCGGTGCCAGGGCCGCCCAGTTCGACCCGCGCCTGGCCGGCCCGCAGCCGTCCTTCCAGCCGACCCAGCCGCCGGCCGGCTACCCCGGTGCCCAGCCGCCGCTCGGCTGGCC
>JAEZGC010000274.1 GCA_023437345.1 Actinomycetes bacterium | reverse complement strand
GGTGACGGCCGGGCTCCGCAGGGTGGTGGTCATCGCGACGCCTCCGCCAGGACGGACTCGCGCACCGGGGAAGCGGCTGCCTGGCGTCGGGCCGACCAGCCGATGCCCATCAGGGCGATCCCGGCGGGGATCGCGAAGAACCTGTTGAACGAGTCGGGCAACACCGCAAGCGCGAGGGTGCCGGCGGTGGCGACCGCGAGCAGCGCGCCGGCCCAGCGGACCACGACAGCGGAGCGGAACAGCGCGATCCCGAACACGAGGCCGCCGATCATGTAGCCCACGCCGGCCAGGCCGTTCAGGATCCCCACGCCGCCGATGTCGTCGGCCGGGACGCCGCCGTACGCGGCGGTCAGCACGTCCTGCACGTAGGCCGGGTCGGTGTGCACGACCACCGGCAGCACCGTGGTGGCGATGATCTCGACGCTGAACATGGCCAGGTAGCCGAGGGTGACCAGGATGTAGCCGGCCAGACCGAGGCTGCCGAGTCGGCGCGCGTCCCTGGCGTACAGGCTGGTGAGGCCGATCAGGGCGAGGACGGTCATCACGGTCTTGAGGATCTGGCGGATGACGAACTCGGGCGTGGCGACGAACTGCAGGGTCAGCTCGGGGTGGTTGATCTGGATGCCGATGAACATGGCGCCGGCGAGGCCGAGGGTGATCCCGGCGATCCGGCTGAGCTGCTGGTGGGCGGTGGTCATGGTGTCTCCTCCTGGCTGGGCCCGACTGGGTGGTCGGGCGGTGACAGCGACGCTAGGAGCGGGCGTGGTGAGGCCACATCACACGATCATGTGATTGCGGTGGTGACCGGACGGCTCAGAGCAGGTGGAGCTCGCGGGCCCTGGTCACGGCGGCCCGCCGGGTGGTCGCCTGCAGCTTGGTGAAGATGTGCCTGGTGTGGGTGCGCAGGGTGTTGATCGACACGAACAGGTGCCCGGCGATCTCCGGACCGGTCAGGTCGCTGGCCAGCAGCCGCAGCACCTCGAGTTCGCGCTCGCTGAGGGCCTCGTCGCCCAGGCTCACGGGTCGTTGGCCGGTGCCGGACGGCGCCCGGTCGAGCAGCAGCCGGGCGAGCGGGGCCGTCGGGTGGTCGGGGTTGGCGGCATGGCCGCGCAGCAGGGCGTGCAGCGGGGGTCCCTCGTCGAGGAACAGCCGGACGTGGCCGGACGGGACGCCGCCCTCGAGGGCCTGCCCGAGCGCGCGGTGGGCCCCGTCGGCATCGCCGGCGGCGTGCCGGGCGAGCGCCTGGACGAGGTGGGCCTCGACCTGGCTGCCCCGCCGACTGGCCGCTACGGCCGCATCGAGGATGCGCTCGAGCCTGCCCAGCACGTCGTCCAACGCGTCGCTGCCGGCATCGCCGGTGCGCTGCTCGGCGATCACCAGGCGCGCGTGGGTGAGCACGTCGTACTCGTCGAGGTAGCGGGCGGGATCGGCGCCGGGCACCCGCCGTCCGGTCGCCCACAGAAACCGCGCCTCGCCGAGCCGGCCGGCGGCGATCAGGACTCGGGCGCGGGTCGCGGCGAGCGGACGGGTGTCGGGGAAGAAGCCGGGCCGATACAGCAGTTGCGCGGCGTCGAGTTCGGTCAGCGCCGCGTCGTGGGCGCCGCCGGCCCGCAGCAGCGCGGCGGTGGCGACGTGCCAGCGGAACCGGTTCTCCGGCAGCCCGGCGACCTCCCCAAGGCCGCGCGCCTCGGTGAGGTGATGGGCCGCCAGGTCGAGCTCGTCCTGTTCGACCAGGACGCCGGCCAGCCCGGTGTGCAGGTCGGCGATGACGGTCAGGGCCGCCAGCGGTGCATCGGCGGCATCCGCCAGGGCCCGCTCGTACAGCCGGCGCGCCTCGCCCGGATCACCGTCGGCCAGCGCCAGCTCGGCCAGCACGACGGTGGCGCCCAGCTGGTCGGTGAGAGCCATCTGGCGGACGGCGTTACCGAAGGTGTCGCGCGCGGCGGCGACGTCCCCGGCCGCCCACGCCGCGAGCCCGAGGAAGCCGGCGGAGGCACCCTGCACGAAGCCGTCGTCGGGAGCGGCGGTGAGCGCGATCTCCGCCTGGCGGACCGTCTCGGCGATGTCGCCGGTGGCCTGGGCGAGCGCCGCCCGGTAGATGGCGATGTTGGCCGGCGCGGCCCGCCGCTCGGCGTCCCTGGCGGCGAGGAGTGCGCCGGGCACGTCCGGCAGGGGGTCGGCGGGCGAGGGTTCGGCGGGCGCCGCCTCGGCGAGGTCGAGCCAGTCCCCGGCCCCGGCGAGGTCACCGTTCGACAGCCGCGACCACGCCCTGGTGATCGCCAGGATCGGCCGGCCGCGAACCACGGCGTCGGGCAGCTGGTTGACCCAGCCGGCCAGCGACCGGTCGCCGCGGCGCTGCCGGGTGCCCGGGAGGGCGAGCTCGACCAGGTCCGCCGCCCACCCGGTGTCGCCGGACTTCAGGGCGTGCGCGAGGGCGTCCTCCAGCTGGCCGAGCGCCGCGTGGCAGCGGCTCGCCGCGAGGTGGAGCTCCGGCACCCGGCCGGGGTGGTCGACGGCGAGCCGGGCGCGCAGCGCCTCGGCGAACAGCTGGTGGTAGCGGAACCACTCGCGTTCCTCGTCGAGCGCGGTGACGAAGAGGTTGGCGGCTTCCAGCCGCTCGAGCTGCCGGCGGCCGTCGGAGCGTCCGGTGACCGCGTCGGCTAGCGTCCCGGTCAGCCGGTCGAGGATCGACGTCTCCAGCAGGAACTCACGCACCTCGTCAGACTGGGCGTCGAGCACCTGCTCCACCAGGTAGTCCAGGACGAAGCGGTGGCTGCCGCTGAACGCGCCGATGAACGCGTCCACGTCGGCCGCTGAGCTGCGCGATCGGACCGACACGGCAGCCAGCTGCAGCCCCGCGACCCAGCCTTCGGTCCGCGCCTCGAGGGCGTCGACCTGCTGCGGCGTGAGGTCCAGGCCCATCACCGTCGTGAAGAACCGGTCCGCCTCCTGGGTGGTGAAGCGCAGGTCGGCGGCCCGCACCTCGACCAGTTCGCCGGCCGCCCGCAGCCTGGCCAGCGGCAGCGGCGGGTCCGCCCGGGTGGTCATCGCGACGACCGCCTGCGGCGGCAGGTTGTCCACCAGAAACCCGAGCGCGGCGTGGACGGCCGGGCTGGCGGCGCGGTGGACGTCGTCGAGCGCGATCACTGTGGTGCCGGCGACCTCGAGTTCGTTGATCAGGCTGGCCAGCGCCTGCTCGGCGGGCACCGACTGCCCGGTGGCCAGCAGGGCGCGGGTCTCGACCGGGTCCACCCCGGCCGCGGCGAGCGCCTCGGCGAGGTCGGTGAGGAACCGGGTCTCGTCGGCGTCCGACTCGTCCAGCGCCAGCCAGGCGACGTGCGCGCCGTCCGCCTGCCCGGTCAGCTCCCCCACCCAGCGGGCGAGCAGTGTGGTCTTGCCGAACCCGGGCGGAGCGGCGACCAGGACGAGCCGGGGAAGGTGGCCGCCTGAGATGAACGGGTTCGCCAGCCGGGTTCGATCCAGGAGCGTTCGACGCGGCAACGGCACACGCAGTCTCGCGCCCAGCGGCATTGCCACACCGTAGCGGCCGGCCGAACCCCGCGACAGCCCCTCACCTGGCGGTGATCCGGGACGGTGCGGCTGGCCGGCTACCCGGTGATCGGGTCGGGCGTCGCGCGGTGAGGCCGGACGGCGGTGGCGACGTCGTCCTCGACCAGGTCGTTGTTGATGGCGATCGCGGCGGCGGAACCCTCCCCGGCGGCGGTGATCACCTGCGCCCTCGGGTTGGCCGCGTTCCCGGCCGCCCAGACGCCTGGTTCGCTGGTGCGCCCGGTCGGGTCGACGACCGGCCAGCCGGCAGAATCCGTGGCGCAGCCCAGGCCGCGCAGCAGCGCTGAGTTGGGCACGAAGCCGGGGCGGACGAAGACCGCCTCACGTGGCACGGTCTGTCCGGTGGCGAGCCGGACGCCGGCCAGGCGGTCATCCTCGATCTCGATGCGGTCGATCGGTCCGACGACGACCCGGATGCCTCGCGCCGCGAGGCGCTCCTGCTGCTCGGCGGCCAAGGGGCGGTCGTGGGTGAAGTAGACGACGTCGTCCGACCACTGTCTCACGAGGTGCGCGTGGGCGACCGCCTCGTCGGTGCCGCCGATGACGCCCAGCCTGCGCCCGCGAACCTCGTAGCCGTGGCAGTACGGGCAGTGCAGCACGTCGCGTCCCCACCGCTCCCACAGACCCGGGATGGCCGGCAGCTCGTCGCGCAGGCCGGTGGTCACCAGCACCCGGCGGGCGTGCACGGGTTCGCCCTGGTCGAGGACGGCCGCGAAGACGTGGGCTGCGTCCGTGTCGACTCGCCGGAGGCCGGTCACTGTGGCGTGGCGGATCCGTCCGCCGTAGCCGGCGACCTCCCGCCGGCCCGCGGCCAGCAGCTCGGACGGCGGCAGCCCGTCGGAACCGAGGAAGCCCTGCATGTGGGCGGCAGGGGCGTTGCGCGGCTGGCCGGCGTCGACGACGACCATCGAGCGCCGGGCGCGGGACAGCACGAGGGCGGCGGACAGTCCGGCGGCTCCCCCGCCGACGATCAGGACGTCGAAGGTGTTCATGTCTCAAGGGTCGGTGACGACGCTGTTCACCCCAACGACTGTTGCCATTTCCGGGAATCGCGGGGTTGGATTGGCTCGTGGCCACCCCAGCCGACGCCCCACCCGCCCACACTGCGAGCGATGCCCGATCCGTTCTCGCCCTCGTGGGACCGCGCCTGCGCCGGGTCAGGCAGGCACGAGGGCTGACGCTGACCGCGGCGGCCGCAGCGGCGGGCCTGTCGAAGAGCACGCTGTCGCGGCTGGAGAACGGCCAGCGCAAGGCCGCGCTGGAGTTGCTGTTGCCGCTCGCGCGGCTCTACCGGGTGCCGCTGGACGATCTGGTCGGAGCACCGGAGGTGGGTGACCCGCGGGTCCGGTTGAGGCCCCGGAAGCTGAAAGGCCGGACCGTGCTGCCGTTGACCCGCCCCGGCGGCATCCAGGCCTGGAAGATAGTCGTGCCCGCCGACCAGACGACGCCGAGCCTCCGCTCCCACGACGGCTTCGAGTGGCTCTACGTGCTCTCCGGGAGGCTGCGGGTGATCATCGGCAGCCGCGACATCGTGCTCGAGGTCGGCGAGGCGGCCGAGTTCGACACCGGGGTTCCGCACTGGTTCGGCAGCGCCGGCGAAGGCCCCGTCGAGCTGCTCAGCGTGTTCGGCAGGCCGGGCGAACGTCAGCCCATCCAGCAACGCGACAGCTAACCCGGGGACGGCGCCCGGTAGCGCGACCACCGCCGTGCGGCGCGGGTCCGTCCGGCGCACGGCCACCCCCTTCGACGCCGGACGGACGCCGCAGGGCAAGGCGGCCAGGCATGGGAAATGTCGTCGATTCCCCGGCCGGAAGGATTTCGATCCCCGCGTATTGAATCGATTAAGCCGCCGAGAATCGCCTCGAAAATTCACTGGCGAGTGAACATCCGGCGAGCCACAGCGACCGCCGCACAGCGAAAGATGGCCTGACCACTACGGCCGACCACTCCAGGAAACGGGCATCAGACCTTATGATGAGGGCGAAACACCGAGACGCAGACCACGAAACTTTCACGCGGGATTTCGTTGTTACCTCGTCGTTATCCCCCAAACAAGTCCGCCACGCTAGCCTCACCGTGATCCTGGTCGAACAGCCAGGACAGCCGAAGGGAACCCGATGATTACCAAACCGTCAAAGTGGATGGTCCTGGCCCTGGCGGCAGCCCTGCCGCTCACATTGGCGGCCTGCTCCGGCGGGCCGGCGCCGTCTACACCGCCTTCCACCCCAGCGTCTGCGCCCACCCAAGGCGCCTCAGACGATCCGCTGGCCGACGCCTCCGGGGTGCTCACCCCCGACAAGCCGACCACCCTCTCGGTCTGGCTGACCACCAACCAGCAGGCCCCGGCCCCTGACAACAAGATCACCAAGCTGCTCGCCGAGAAGCTCGGCGTCACGCTGACCTACGAGATCGTCACCCCCGACAACGTCGACCAGAAGATCGGCGTCATGCTTGCCGGCGGCGACTTCCCCGACCTGATCGGCACCACCGACCTCAGGATGCGACTGCTCGAGGGCGATGCGCTGCTCCGCCTCGATGACCTGCTCGCCACCGGCAACTACCCGAACCTGTCCACCCACGTGGAGCCCTTCATCAAGAAGATGAGCTATGCGGGCGGGGTCGTGCCGGACGGGCTCTACATCTTCCCGAACTACAACCGCGTCTACGGCGAGGTCACCGGCGGCGTCCACTACGGCACCGGCTTCTGGATCCAGAAGCGCGTGCTCGAGGACGCGGGCTACCCCGACATCACCAACATGACGCTGGACAAGTACTTCTCGCTGATCGAGAACTTCCTCAAGAAGAACCCGGAGACTGACGGGCAGCCGACGGTCGGCTTCGAGGTGCTGGCCTCGGTGGGTCGCGAGTGGGGCATGACGAACCCGCCGGCCTTCCTCGCCGGTCACCCGAACAACGGCGGCGTCATCGTCGACGAGAACAACGTGGCCCAGATCTACGCCGACAAGCAGATCGCGAAGGACTTCTACAAGAAGCTCAACGAGGAGTACAACAAGGGCAACGTGGACAAGGAGTCGTTCACGCTGAACTACGACCAGTACACGGCGAAGATCGCCACTGGTGTCGTCCTCGGCATGCACGACCAGGGCTGGGACTTCCAGACCGCAACCCAGTCGCTCCAGGGCGCCGGCAAGGATCCGTACACCTATGTGCCGCTGATGCCGGTCTACGAGGGCGCGGAGCCGTACTACGCCGACCGCGACGTGATGAACACCAACCAGGGCTTCGGCGTCTCGGCCACCACCGAGCAGCCGGAGGCGGCGCTGAAGTTCCTCGACATGATGCTCAGCGAGCCGTGGCAGAAGGTCCTGTCCTGGGGCATCGAGGGTGAGGATTACCAGGTCGGCGCTGATGGCATGTTCACCCGGACGCCTCAGCAGCGGATCAACTACAAGGACCTGACGTGGCGCGCCAGCAACCGTCTGGACGCACTGCTCGACCTGCTGCCCAAGCACAACGGGCAGTTCAGCGACGGCAACGCCTACGGTCCCGAGGACCAGCCGACCGAGTTCTACGAGACGCTGACCGACTACGACAAGAACTTCATGACGCAGTACGACAAGAAGACCTGGCGTCAGTTCGTCAACTCTCCGCCCGAGAACCCCGTGTACTACCCCGCGTGGAACCTCACCCTCAGCCAGGAGGCCAATGAGGTCGGCCAGCAGCTGACCGACGCCGCCGTCCAGAACCTGCCGAAGGTGATCTCGGGTTCGACCAGCGAGTTCGAGGCCAACTGGGCCGCCTACGTCGACAACATCAGCAGGATCGATGTCAAGACGTACGAGGACGCCATCAACGCCGGAATCCAGGATCGCATCGCGAACTGGTAGGACACCTGGCAATCCTCCGGTGGGGTGGGCGCTGCGTCGCCC
>JAEZGC010000246.1 GCA_023437345.1 Actinomycetes bacterium | reverse complement strand
GATCGGACGGGTCCGCGTCCTCGACGACGCCGAGCGCGGGTTCATCGAGAACTGGGAGGCTGAGGCCTACCGCAAGGCGGTCGCCGCCTCGTCCTCGACCGGACGGCTGGACGGCAAGGTGGTGATGATCACCGGTGCGGCCCAGGGCTTCGGGCTCGGGATCGCCCAGGAACTCATCACCCAGGGCGCCTCGCTGGTGCTGGCCGACCTCAACCTCGACGGCGCCCGGCGCAACGCCGAGGCGATGTGCGAGCAGTACGGCGCGGGCCGTGCCGCGGCGGTGCAGATCGACGTCTCCGACGAGCAGTCCTGCCTGGGCGCGGTCGCCGAGGCGGTCGGGATCTACGGCGGGGTTGACGTGTTCATCTCCAACGCGGGAGTGCTGCGGGCCGAGTCGGTGTTCACCCAGCCGGTCGCCGACTTCGACCTGGTCACCAACGTCAACTACCGCGGCTACTTCCTGTGCGTCAGGGCGATAGCGCCGGTGATGGCGGCCCAGCACGCCGCCCGGCCGCAGGCCTGGTTCGACATCATCGAGATCAACTCCAAGTCGGGCCTGACCGGCTCGAAGGCCAACTTCGCCTACTCCGGGTCGAAGTTCGGCGGCATCGGGCTCACCCAGTCCTTCGCCCTCGAGCTGGTCACCTCGGGTATCAAGGTGAACGCGGTCTGCCCCGGCAACTACCTCGACGGCCCGCTGTGGTCCGACCCCGAGCGCGGGCTGTTCGTCCAGTATCTGCGGGCCGGCAAGGTGCCCGGCGCCACCACCGTCGAGCAGGTCCGCGCCCACTACGAGAAGCAGGTGCCGATGGGACGCGGCTGCTTCCCGTCCGATCTGGCCAAGGCCATCTACTACCTGGTCGAGCAGACCTACGAGACCGGCCAGGCGGTGCCCGTCACCGGCGGCCAGAACATGCTCAACTGACCGCCGGCGCCATCCGGCCCCCAGACAGCTCCCGAGCCCCAGCTGACCGACCGGGGCTCACCGAGATACCGGAGGATCAGGTGTCAGCTTTCCCCGCCACGCAGTACGCCATCCAGTTCACCGGCAAGGACCGGTTCATCACCAACCCCGCCAAGCCGGTGGACGAGATCGGGCCGACCCAGCTGCTGCTGCAGGTCGAGGCCTGCGGCATCTGCTTCTCCGACACCAAACTGCTGCACGCCTTCGAGGACCACCCGCGCAAGCTTCCGGTGGTCGCCGGGCTGTCGGCCGAGGTGCTGGCCGAGATCCCCGGCTACCGGCCCAACTCCGAGCCGACCGTGCCGGGCCACGAGCCGGTCGCCCGGGTGGTGGCCGTCGGCGACGCGGTGACCCACTTCAGCGTCGGCGAGCGCGTCCTTGTGCAGGCCGACTGGCGACACCTGCCCACCCCCGCGTCCAACGGGGCCTTCGGCTACAACTTCGATGGCGCGCTGCAGGAGTACGTCGTGGTTGACGAGCGGATCGTGGTGCACGACGGGGAGGAGTTCATGCTCCGGGTCTCCGACGCCCCGACCGCAGCCCAGGTCGCGCTGGTCGAGCCGTGGTCGACGGTGGAGGCGTCGTACTCGCGCACCGAGCGCAACACTCTCAAGGCAGGTGGCCGGCTGCTCGTGGTCGCCGATCCCGGCGTGGCGCCGTCCGGGCTGGACGCGCTGCTGGCCGCTGCCCGTCCGGGTTCGATCACCGTGGTCGGCGCCGAGCCGTCAGCCGTCGACCCCGACGCCGTCGCCGGGCTGCTGGACGACGTCGTGCCCGGTGTCGACGACATCGTCTACTTCGGCTCCGACGCCGCCACCATCGAGCAGCTGAGCGCGCTGCTGGGCGCCCGCAGCCTGCTGTGCGTCGTGCTCGGCGGGGGCTCCATCGACCGCCGGGTCAAGCTGGACGTCGGCCGGGTGCACTACGACCTCGTGCGCTACATCGGCACCACCGGCTCCGACCCCGCCACCGCCTACGCCGGCGTTCCGGCCAATGGCGAGATCCGTGCGCAGGACTCGGTCGCCATCATCGGCGCGGCGGGCCCAATGGGTCTGATGCACACGGTGCGGACCATCTCGCTGGGGCTGCCCGGTGTGGTGGTGGACGCCGCCGACGTCAACGACGAGCGGCTGGCCCACCTGGCCGAGGTGGCCGGGCCCACCGCGCAGGAGCGCGGCGTGCCGCTTCGGGTGGTGAACTCGGTGACCACGCCGCTGGCGGCGGGCTACACCTACCTGACCTGCCTCGTTCCGGTGCCGGCGCTGCTCAGCCAGGCCGTCGACCTGGCCGGCGACGGCGCGATAGTCAACGCCTTCGCGGGCTTCCCGGCCGGCACGCTGGCCGAACTCGACCTGCAGGGCATCATCGAGCGCCGGGTGTTCCTGCTGGGCACCTCCGGTTCGGAGATGAGCGACATGCGCAGCCTGCTGGAGAAGCTGGAGAGCGGGGCGCTGGACACGTCCATCTCGCTGGACGCGGTCTGCGGCATGGCCGGGTTCTCCGATGCCATCGACGCGGTGAACAACCGCACCTCAGGCGGCAAGATCATGGTCTACCCGCAGCTGCGCGACCTTGGCCTGATCCGGCTGGCCGACCTGGCCGACCAGCTGCCCGAGGTGGCGGCGGCGATGACCGAGGGGCGCTGGACGCCGGCCGCCGAGGCGGCGCTGCTGGCCACCGCCGCGCGCTAGCCGTCGCCCCAGTCCGGTCCGCCGGGGCCCTCCGCAGTGGCGGGCAGCGGCGGGTCGGGCGGGGCCGGGAAGGCAGGGCCGCCGATCGAGCGGATCTCGTCGCGCAGCCGGGCCATCCGCTGGTCGAGTTCGGCGGCGATCCGGGCGGCATCGTCCAGCTCGGCGACCAGGTGCTCGGGCAGTTCCTGGCGGTACTTGTAGAACAGCTTGTGCTCGACGCTGGCCCAGAAGTCCATCGCGATGGTCCGGATCTGGATCTCGACGAACACCTGTTCGGTGTGGTCGGACAGGAAGACCGGCACCTGCACGATCAGGTGCAGCGACCGGTAGCCGTTCGGCTTGGGGTTGGCGATGTAGTCCTTCGTCTGCACGAGGGTGACGTCGGGCTGCTTGGTCAGCATGGACGCGATCCAGTAGACGTCGGAGTCGAAGCTGCAGGTGATCCGGATGCCGGCGATGTCGCGCACCCGCGCGCGGACGGCCGGGATGGTCGGCTCGCAGCCGTACCGCACCACCTTCGCGATCAGGCTCTCGGGTGACTTCAGCCGCGACCGGATGTGCTCGATGGGGCTGTAGGAGTGGGTGTTCTCGAACTCCTGCCGCAGGATGTTCACCTTGGTGAGGACTTCCTCGATCCCGAACTGGTAGTACAGCCGGAACCTTGTGAACTCCTCTCGCAGCTGCCGCCACTGGGCGGCGAGCTCGGCGGTGTCGCCGCCGGCGCGGGCGAGTTCACCGGTGGTCTCGATGAGTCGCGCGACCAGGGCGTCGCGTCCCGGGTCGCGGGTCACGTCTGGCGCGCGGGATGTGGACGAGGTCATGGCGGCACTGCTCCTGTGGGGACGCGCCCGCGGCCGGTCGGCAGCGCCGCCGACCCGGGTCTTGTCCCCGATCCTAGCCGGAGCAGCTCAGCCGGCAGCCCGCTTCACGAGGTCGGCCACGCGCTTCTCGTCAGCCTTCGTGAGCTTGGTGAGCGCGTAGGCGACCGGCCACATGGAGCCGTCGTCGAGGGCAGCCAGGTCGTTGAACCCCAGCGTGGAGTAACGGGTGTCGAACTTGCTGGCGGCCTGGAAGAAGACCACAACCTTGCCGCCGCGGGCGTACGACGGCATGCCGTACCACAGCTTCGGGGCCAGGTCGAGGGCCGCGTCCCGCACTATCGCGTGCACCCGCTCGGCGATCGCCCGCTCCTTGTCCGGGAGTTCGGCGATGGCGGCCAGCAGCGCCTCCTCGGGGTCGACCTTCGGGCCCCGCCTGGTGGTCCTCAGCTCCTTGGCGCGCTCCTTCATCGCCGCCCGCTCCTGGGCGCTGAAGCCTTCCGGCTCGGCGGTCTTCGTGGTCGTCTTGCGGGTTCCTGCCATGGCTAACCTCCGGGTGTCTGGCGTGGCTCCCAGCCTAGGCAGCGCGTCCACCACGCGGCTTCTCCGATCCTGCGCCGTGCCGGGCTGAATCTTCGAAACCGATTGCGAATGCTTACGTATAGCCATAGAATCGAAACATCTTGAAAGGCGGGCAGTGATGACGACCGAGCGGAGCCAGCGGGAGGGCTTCATCCTCGACCTGCTCGCCAAGGACGGGTCGCTCTCGGTAGCCGCGCTGTCGAAGGATCTCGGGGTCTCCGAGGTCACCATCCGCGCCAGCCTCAAGTCGATGGAGGAGCGCGGCCTGCTGGCCCGCACCTGGGGCGGGGCGAGGGCCAACACGCTCACCAATGTGCTGGAGCGGGTCCGCGTCCACGACGACGAGAAGGAACGGATCGCCGCCGCCGCCGCAGAACTGGTCCGCGACGGCGACCGGATCATGATCGAGGCCGGCACCACCACGGCGATGATCGTCCGCCACCTCGCCGGCCGCAGCGGCGTCCAGATCGTCACCAACTCCACCCTGGTCTTCACCTACGCCCGGCTGAACCCCGCCCTCGAGGTGATCCTGACCGGCGGCCAGTTCCACCGCGAGAGCGAGTCCCTCGTCGGGCCGGTGACGCTGGCCTCGATCCGTCGGTTCAACGCCCGGATCGCCTTCGTGGGTACTGACGGGTTCACGTCCGACCGCGGCCTCACGACCCAGTTCGCCGAGGGTGCGGAGGTGATCAGCGCGATGAACGAGCGGGCGGAGGAGACCTGGCTGGTCGCCGACTCCAGCAAGTACGGCCGGGCGGGCTTCGTCAGCGTGCTCGACCTCCCCGAACTCAACGGAATCATCACCGACTCGGGCATCGGC
>JAEZGC010000032.1 GCA_023437345.1 Actinomycetes bacterium | reverse complement strand
CATCAGCCACGCCCAGCTGAACAACCCGCTCGCCGCTACCGGGGCGATCGTCTCCAGCACAATCACGTCGTTCCCCTCAGAGTTTCAGCAGGCTCGCGGCGTCGACCGAGGTCGAGCGTCGGGTGCGGAAGATGATCATGATGATGGACAGCCCGACCACGACTTCCGCGGCAGCCACCACCATCACGAAGAACGCGGCGACCTGTCCGTCAAGGCCGCCCCGGGCCTGGGCGAACGCGACCATCGCAAGGTTCGCGGCGTTCAGCATCAGCTCCACCGACATGAAGGCGACCAGTGCGTTGCGCCGCACCATCACGCCCACGGCGCCGAGGGAGAAGATGATCGCCGCCAGGATGAGCAGGTTCTCGGTGGTCACAGTTCCTCCTCGTCGGCGACCCGCTCGATCGCCCGGAAGGTGTCAGAGGTGACCCCGGACAGCGTGGGCGCGTCGATGATGACCCCGCGGTTGGCCAGGGTCTGGGACACCGAAGCCTCTGACACCGAGCCGTCCGGCAGCAACGCCGGGGTGGCTATCGAGTTGTGCCGGGCCAGCACACCCGAGTTGGGCAGCGACCCAGGGTGCTCCCCACGCTCGGCGTAGGCCTTCATCCGGGCGGCGGCCAGTTCGGCCTGTCCCGGCTTGTGCTGGACGTGGCGGCGGTGCGCCAGCAGCATCGCGCCGACGGCTGCGGTGATCAGCAGCGCCGAGGTCAGCTCGAAGGCCAGCACGTACCGTCCGAAGATCAGCGCAGCCACCGACTCGACGTTGCCGCCGTAGGCCGCGTTCGCCTGCTGAAGGCCGACCGGGGCGGCAGTCAGCGCGCCCCCGATCCCGAACACGACCAGCGAGAACAGCCCGATCCCGGTCAGCCAGGCCAGCACCCGCTGGCCGCGCAGCGTCTCCACTATCGAGTCGGGAGTGTCGACGCCGACCAGCATCAGCACGAACAGGAACAGCATCATGATCGCGCCGGTGTAGACGATGATCTGCACCGCGCCGAGGAAGGGGGCGTCCATCGCCAGGTAGAGCGCGGCGAGGTTCAGCATCGCGAAGGCCATGCCGAGGGCCGAGTACACCGCCTTGCGGAAGAACACCAGTCCCAGCCCGCCGGCCACCATCAGCGGCCCGCAGATCCAGAACGCGAGGTCGGCACCTGTCATCGTCCACCTCCCGTGGTGTCGCGGACGGGGGTGCGGTTGTCGGGTTCACCGGTGGCGGGCAGACCCAGGAAGTACTCCTTCTCGGTGTCGCCGAGCCGGCGCGGGTGCGGCGGCTCCTCCATGCCCGGCAGCAGCGGGGCCAGCAGCCGGTCCTTGGTGTAGATCATCTTCTCGCGGGTCGTGTCGGCCAGCTTGAAGTCGTTGGTCATCGTGAGCGCCCGGGTCGGACAGGCTTCGATGCACAACCCGCACAGGATGCAGCGCAGGTAGTTGATCTGGTACACCCTGCCGTACCGCTCCCCGGGCGAGTAGCGCTCGGACTCGGTATTGTCGGCGCCCTCCACGTAGATGGCGTCGGCCGGGCAGGCCCAGGCGCACAGCTCGCAGCCGACGCACTTCTCCAGCCCGTCGGGCCAGCGGTTCAGCTGGTGGCGGCCGTGGAAGCGGGGCGCGGTGACCTTCTCCTTGCCCTTCTCCGGGTAGCCCTGGGTGAAGGTCTTGCGGAAGATGGTGCGGAAGGTCACCCCGAAACCGGCCCACGGGTCGAAGATGCCCATCACTGCTCCTTCTCGGTCTCGTCGGGGGCGTCCGCGTCAGGGGCCCACGACTCAGCGGTGGCCGACACCACCCCGGCCAGCTCAGGCAGAACCTGCCCGGGCATCGGGGGGACCGGGTAGCCGCCGGCGAACGCATCGAACGGCTCGTCAGCTGCGACGTCGGGTTTCTCGGGTTTCCTGTCGCCCACGAACATCAAGGCGATGGTGACCACCAGCAGCGCCGCGGCGATCCCGACCGCGGTGTACCACAGCCACTGCGCCATCCCCTCCTGCTGCACCTTGCGGATCACCGACACCAGCACGATCCAGGCCAGCGAGATCGGGATCAGCGCCTTCCAGCCCAGGGACATGAACTGGTCGTAGCGGAACCGCGGCAGCGTGCCGCGCAGCCAGACGAACAGCGAGATGAACAACTGGACCTTGATCATGAACCACAGCGGCCCGAACCACGGGTTGTTGAGGAACTCGATGTTGTTGAGCGGCCACGGGGTCAGGTAGCCGCCCATGAAGAGCGTGGTCGCGATCGCCGAGACGGTGGCCATGTTGATGTACTCGGCGAGGAAGTAGATCGCGTAGCGGAAG
Organism: Actinomycetes bacterium; assembly: GCA_023437345.1. GTDB lineage: Bacteria > Actinomycetota > Actinomycetes > Propionibacteriales > Propionibacteriaceae > Propionicimonas. The sequence continues at coordinate 967 of JAEZGC010000032.1, read as the reverse complement.
CCCGAGTACTCGGTGATGTAGCCCGACACCAGCTCGGACTCCGCCTCCGGCAGGTCGAACGGTGCCCGGTTGGTCTCGCCCACCATCGCTATCACGTAGATGATGAAGCTCGGGATCAGCGTGATGAACAGCCAGTTCGGCATCCCGAGCGCGTCGAAGCCGAACGGCATCAGCGGCACCCGCTGCGCCTCGACTATCTGGGAGGTCTGCATCGTGCCGGCGTACAGGAACACCGCCACCAGCGACAGGCCCATCGCGATCTCGTAACTGATCATCTGCGCCGTGGAGCGCAGCGCGCCGAGCAGCGAGTACGGCGAGTTCGACGACCAGCCGGCAAGCACGAACCCGTAGATGCCGACCGCGGTCACCGCGAGCAGGACAAGGACGCCCACCTCGGGGTCGGCGAGCTGCAGCCGGGTCGGGACGCCGAAGATCTCGACCTCGCCGCCGAACGGGATGACAGCCCAGGCCGTGAAGGCAGCGGTACCGGCGATCAGGGGCGCGACGGTGAACAGCACCCGGTCGACCATGTTCGGCATGAAGTCCTCCTTGATCAGGAGCTTCATGCCGTCGGCCAACGCCTGGCCGAGGCCGAACGGGCCGTTCAGGATCGGGCCGAGCCGGTGCTGCATCTTGGCCACCAGCCGTCGCTCGTACCAGACGTTGAAGATCGTCCAGACCAGCAGGACCACGAACAAGACGACGACCTTGATCAGGATCAGCCACCAGGGATCGTTCATCATGCGACACCTCCCGGGCTCAGCTGGACCGGGTCACCGGCCAGCACGCCATGCTCGCCCAGGCAGGCCGCCGGGCTGTTGGTGGGCAGCCACACGGTGCCGTCCACCATGTCGGCTTCGACGACCAGCGGCAGGCTGAAGAAGCCGGCTCGGGTCACCACGGTGACGGTCCCGCCGTCGACCAGGCCCTCGGCGCGAGCGGTGGCCGGGCTCACGCGGGCGACCGC
>JAEZGC010000150.1 GCA_023437345.1 Actinomycetes bacterium | reverse complement strand
CGTCGTTGCGGGTTGATCAGCCGATCGTCTTGCCGGCAGAGCGCAGGTACTGGCAGGCCTCGATGACACGCTTGGCCATCCCCGCCTCGGCGAGCTTGCCCCAGGCGCGCGGGTCGTACTGCTTCTTGTTGCCGACCTCGCCGTCGATCTTTAGCACGCCGTCGTAGTTGCGGAACATGTGCTCCACCACCGGGCGGGTGAACGCGTACTGGGTGTCGGTGTCGATGTTCATCTTGATCACGCCGTAGTCGACGGCGTCGGAGATCTCCTGCGGGGTCGAACCGGAGCCGCCGTGGAAGACCAGGTCGAACGGCTTGTCCTTGCCGTACTTGGCGCCGACGGCGTCCTGGATCTCCTTCAGCACCGCCGGACGCAGCTTGACTGCACCCGGCTTGTACACGCCATGCACGTTGCCGAAGGTCAGCGCGGTGATGTAGCGGCCCTTCTCGCCCATGCCGAGCACCTCGATGGTGCGCAGCCCGTCCTCGACGGTGGTGTACAGCTTGTCGTTGATCTCGGCTGCGACGCCGTCCTCCTCGCCACCGACGACGCCGACCTCGATCTCGAGGATCTGGCGGGCGCGCGAGGTGAGGGCGAGCAGCTCGTCGGCGATCTGGAGGTTCTCCTCCATCGGCACCGCGGAGCCGTCCCACATGTGGGACTGGAACAGCGGGTTCTCGCCGCGGTCGACCCGCTCCTGGGAGATGGCGATGAGCGGCTTGACGAAGGTGTCCAGCTTCTCCTTCTGGCAGTGGTCGGTGTGCACGACGATGTTCACCGGGTAGTTCTTCGCGACCACGTGGGCGTACTCGGCCAGCGCCACCGCGCCGGTCACCATGTGCTTGATGGTGGGGCCGGACGCGTACTCGCCACCGCCGGTGCTGACCTGGATGATGCCGTCGGAACCAGCCTCGGCGAAGCCCTGCAGCGCGGCGTTCAGCGTCTGTGAGGACGTGATGTTGATGGCCGGAAAGGCGTAGGAACCCGCCTTGGCGGCGTCCAGCATCTCGGCGTACTTCTCGGGACTGGCAATGGGCATCTGGAAGACCCTCTCTCAGGTGGCTCACCCGCGAAGCCCGCGGGCGGGGCGGTCCTGCCCAGTCTTTCAAATCCCGGGCAGTAATGCGTACTCCGACCGCCATCTGCACACCCGACGGCGAGGGACCGCGCTGCGGGCCGGGCGGAGGGTCAGGCGTCGAGCCGGGACAGGTCGATCCTGGCCCGACCGCCGGACAGCGCCACTATCGCCGAGTCGAGGCTGGCCGGCAGCACGTCTGTGTAGTCGATCAGCACCTCGCGGCTGCGGGAGTCGCGGGCGGTGGCGACCAGCCGGGCCGACGAGCCGAACCGGCCGGGCCGCACCTCCAGCGCGCCCACCTCCGGCCACGGGTACCAGTCCTGCCCGACCAGGACGCCGTTCCGGTTCGCCCCCAGCGCCAGGCCGGGCACCACCTTCGCCGCGTCGGAACGGGCCTTGGCGAACTGGACTATCTCCCAGCTGCCCAGTACCAACCCGATGCCGGCCGCGGAGCCGATGAACCAGGGCGCGGACGGCCCGAACTCGGTCGGGTAGAACACCCAGCCGGCAACCCCGACTCCGACTATCAGCAGCGTCCAGCCGAACCGCCAGACCAGCGCCTTGCGGGTGCGGGCGACCCGGGCGGCGGCCAGGTCGGGCCGGTAGTAGATGCCGAACTCGTCGCCGCTCACGCGCCCATCGTATGTGGCCGGGCCGACCGGACGCCGGACCGGCCGAGCCCGTCAGGTGGCGGGATCGCGGGCCCAGTCCCTGGCCCAGTGGTACATGGCGATGGCAGCGGCTGCCCCGGCGTTCAGCGAGCGGGTGGAGCCGTACTGGGTGATGGCCACCAGCCGGCTGCATGCGGCAACCATCTCCTCGGTCAGGCCCGGCCCCTCCGACCCGAACACAAGGCAGCATCGCTGTGGCAGCCGGACGCCCTCCAGCGCGACCGCTCCGGGGAGGTTGTCCACCCCGACCAGCTCCACTGCGGCGTCGGCCGCCCACCCGGCCAGCCCGGCGACAGTCTCGTGGTGGACGACGCTGAGGTAGCGGTCGGTAACCATGGCACCGCGCCGGTTCCACCGCCGTCGCCCGACTATGTGCACCCCGGCAACATTGAACGCGTTGGCGGTGCGCACCATCGAGCCGATGTTGAAGTCGTGCTCCCAGTTCTGGATCGCGACGTGCAGCTGGTGGCGCCGGGTGTCGAGGTCGGCGACTATCTCCTCAAGCCGCCAGTAGCGGTAGCGGTCCACCACATTGCGATGGTCGCCGGCGGCCAGCAGGTCGGGGTCGAGCCGCGGGTCGTCAGGCCACGGCTCGGGGTGCGGGCCGACGCCGGGGCCCGCCGACGGGGCGTCGTCCCGGCTCACGTCAGGCTGCCGTGATGGACGGTTCGGGCTCGTCCGCCGTCTTGTACTTCTCCTCGAGGCGACCCATCCACAGCCCCACCGCGACCCCGAGGGCGGCCAGCGCCACGGTGATCACCGCGCCCACCGCGTCGAGCGCCAGATGCTCCTCGATGGTAGGGACGATGATGGCTGTCGAGGCGATCACGATGCCGACGATGACATGGAAGACGACCTGGTAGGCGGCCTCCAGCAGCTTGCTCACCAGCTTGGCGAAAGCCACCACGCACAGCACGGCGCCGATGCCGACCGGGATGATGACACCAAGGTCGAGCTCCTTGATGCCCTGCGTCATCGGTTGGTACATGTTGAAGTACAGCAGGAAGTTGGACGGCGACAGCCCCGGCACGATGAGGCCGAGTGCGAAGATCGCCCCGGCCAGCACCCAGGTGCCGAAGTTCTGCGGCAGGTTCACGTTGAGGTAGGCGCGGGCGAGCACGAGCCCGGCCAGGGCCACCACGGCGACGACGCCGACCAGCACGAGGTGGCGGCGCTCCCGTCCGCGCTTGCCGGCCTCACGGAAGAGTGCGGGAAGGGTGCCGCCTATCGCGCCGATGAACAGCCACATCACCTGCACCTTGGCGTGCTCGAGGAAGTAGTCCAGCGGGAAAGCGAGCACGAAAAGGCCGAACAGCCCGCCCAGCCCGACCGGCAGGAAGAACCACAGGTTGGCCAGGAAGTGCCTGCGCGGGTTGGCGAGGAAGCCGATGATCCGTTCGTACAGCCCGAACACCGCGGCCAGCGCGCCCCCGCTCACCCCGGGCAGGATGGCGCCGGTGCCGATGAACGCCCCCTTCACGAAGCGCAGCGTCCAGTCGATGGCGCCATGGCGGGGTCCGGCTTGGGTGGGGGTCGTCACCGCGCCAGCTTAGTGTCCGGCTCAGCGTGCCTTGATTCGTCGTCGCCGCGCGGGAACACTGGCCCGACGATGACCAGGCCGCGGATGTCCCCCTCCCGGTGGCTGCCCGCCGAGCCGGACGGACGCCCCCCGGCCGGCGGCGACGACCTGGCCGCCGCCGCCGACCTGCTGCGCGGACTGCGGTGGGTGGCACTGACCGGGGCGGGCATCTCCACCGACTCGGGGATCCCCGACTACCGCGGTCCGGACGCCCCGCCGCGCACCCCGATGACCTACCAGCAGTTCGTCGGCGATCCCGACTTCCGGCGGCACTACTGGGCCCGCAACCACTACGGCTGGCACCACGTGTGGCGGGTGGAGCCCAACCCCGGGCATCGGGCGCTGGCCGAACTGGAACGGCGCGGCGTGGTGGTCGGCGTGATCACGCAGAACGTCGACCTGCTGCACCAGGAGGCCGGCTCGCGCCGGGTGATCGCTCTGCACGGCCACTACAACGAGGTGGTGTGCCTGTGCTGCGGCGCCCGAATCTCCCGGGCCGCGCTGGACGCCCGCCTGCTGGAGCTCAACCCCGGCTTCCTCGAGCGGGTCGTGGAGATCGCCGACGTGGAGATCGCCCCCGACGCGGACGCCGTGATCGAGCAGACCGAGGGCTTCGTGGTCGCCGACTGCCAGGCCTGCGGCGGGGTGCTCAAACCCGACATCGTCTACTTCGGGGAGACCGTCCCCGCCGAGCGGGTCTCGGCGGCGTACGCGCTCGTCGACGAGGCTGACGCGCTGGTGGTCGCCGGGAGTTCGCTGGCGGTGATGTCGGGGCTGCGCTTCGTCAGGCACGCCGCGACGGCCGGCCGGCCTGTCGTGATCATCAATCGCGGCATCACTCGCGGCGACAAGTACGCCACCCTGCGGCTGAACGCCGGGACGTCAGAGGCGCTCGGCTACCTCGCGGAGCACCTGTAGGGCCCGGGAAGCGTCGCAGCGGAACCGTCCCCACGCGCCAGGGAACCGTCCCCGCGTGCCAGGGAACCGTCCCCGCGCGCCAGGGAACCATCCCCCGCGCGCCGAGGAACCGTCCCCACGTGTCAGGGAACCGTCCCCGCGTCCCAGCCCCCGACACCCGGCAACCGTGCGGGCAAAGGCGCCGGCCCGCCCCGGTGAGGGGGGCGGGTCGTCGGCGGTCAGGCTACTGAGGCGGCTGGTAGGGCTGCTGCGGCGCGGAGCCGCCCTGGCTGGGCGGGCCGTAGCTGGGCGGCGGCGGGGTGTCGCCGGAGGCCGGGTACTGCGGTGCAGGAGCGCCGTAGCCCGGCGGTTGGGCCGGAGCGCCGTAGCCGGGCGGCTGGGCCGGAGCGCCGTAGCTGGGCGGCTGGGCCGGCGGGTACTGGGCCGGCGGGAACTGCTGGGTCGGGGCCGGGAACTGGCCCTGGCCCGGGGCGGGCACCGGCTCGGGGAACTCCCCGGGGGGCGGCGCCATCGGGTTGGACTGCTGGTAGGCCTGCGGGTTCGGCATCCCGCCCGCGGCGGCAGCCCCGGCCTCGAGCTGGGCATTGGTCGGCTCGGCACCCGGCCGGGCGGCATCCCCGCGGTCGCTGATCTCGCCGAAGCTCACCTGCGGGGCCTGCCGCATCGCCTGGTCGTTGACCTCGAAGTAGGTGGCCTTCTCGAACTTGAACATGCCCGCGACGAAGTTGGACGGGAACGACTCGACCTGGGTGTTGTAGTTGCGCACGTTGGCGTTGTAGAACCGGCGTCCGGCGGCGATCCGGTCCTCGGTGGCGGCCAGCTCACGCTGCAGCTCGAGGAAGTTCACGTTGCTCTTCAGCTCGGGGTACGCCTCGACGCTGACGATCAGCTGGCGGACCGCTCCGGACAGCTGCTCCTCCACCTGGGCCCGCTGCTCGGACGGGACGCCGCCGCTGGCCTGGGCGAGCTGGGCAGCCTGGCTGCGCAGGGCGACCACCTGCTCGAGGGTGTTCCGCTCGTGGGCGGCGAACGCGCGGACCGTCTCGACGAGGTTGGGGATCAGGTCGTAGCGGCGGTTCAGCTCGACATCGATCTGCCGCCAGGACTCCTGGATCAGGTTCCGGGACCGGACGAAGCCGTTGTACAGCGAGACCGCATAGCCGCCGACCGCCAGGACGATCAACAGCACGATGATGAAAACCCACATTGTGGCGCTTCTTTCGCTAGCGAGGATGCTGGGCAGCGCCAGCCTAACGGCACCGGGTGCCAATCCGGCAGGGAGTCACGGCGAGTTCGGCGCACTCACTCCAGTCCGAGGTCCGCCAGGCCGATCGCGTGCCGGTAGGGCAGCCCTGCCGCTTCGATCACCTGCCGGGCGCCGGTGTCCCGGTCGACGATGACGGCCACGCCGACCACCTCAGCCCCGGCCTCGCGGACCGCCTCGACGGCAGTCATCACCGAGCCGCCGGTGGTCGAGGTGTCCTCCACGACGAGGACGCGGCGCCCGGCGACCTCGGTGCCCTCGATCCGGCGCTGCAGGCCGTGCGCCTTGGACTCCTTGCGGACCACGAAGGCGTCGAGCCGCCCGCCCCCGCGGGCGGCGTCGTGCAGCATGGCCACGGCGACCGGGTCGGCGCCGAGGGTGAGGCCGCCGACCGCGTCGAACTCCCAGTCAGCGACCAGGTCCCGCATCACCGACCCGACCAGGGGTGCCGCGGCGCCGTCCAGGGTCACCCGGCGCAGGTCGATGTAGTAGTCGGCCTGTGCGCCGGAGGCGAGCGTCACCCGGCCATGGATCACGGCGAGGTGCCTGACGTGCTCTATCAGCTGGTCGCGGTCGGTCATAGGCGACACCCTAGGACGTGGTCGTCGCGCTGCTGCCGTCCGACCATCGCGGACGGGCTCAGCGCAGCCACCCGAAGGCGACCGGGTCGGGGGACGGGGCGGCGTCCGTGCCCGAGAACGGCGCCGCAGCCTCGATCCAGGCCGCCAGCGACCCGCCGGCCAGCAGCCGGTACGGGAAAGCCGCTCTGGTGAGGTCCCGCTCCAGCAGCGCCAGCGGCAGCGGAGCCTGCCCGGCGAGGACGACGAGGTTGCCGTACCGGCGGCCCTTCCAGATCGGCACCTCGGCGCTGACCGCGACGTGGTCGAAGGCCGCGGTCACCCCAGCCAGGCAGCGTCGGCCCCACGGGAACGGTGACCGGTCCCCGATGTTCATCGCCATCACGCCGCCGGAGCGGAGCACCCGCGCAACGTCCTCGAAGAACTCGACGGTGGCGAGTTCGGCAGGCACCACGGCACCGGCGAAGGCGTCGACGATCACGACGTCGGCGTAGTCGTCGGGCATCTGGGCGACCCCGGTGCGGCCGTCGGTCTCGCGGATCTTGATCCCGCTGTGCCGCGGCAGCGGCAGGTGGGCGCGGACCGCAGCGACCAGCGCCGTGTCAGGCTCAAGGACTATCTGGGCGGTGTGCGGGCGCACCGACTCGACCCAGCGCGGCAGGCTGAGCCCTCCGCCCCCGACGTGGACGACCCGAAGTCGCTGGCCGGCGGGCCGCACCAGCACCGTCGCCTGCAACGCCTCGGCGATCCGCCTGACGTACTCGAACTCGAGGCGGCGCGGATCTGACAGGTCGACCCAGGACTGCTCGGTGACGCCGGTGCGGACGACGAAGGCGCCCGCGTGGATGTGGTCGGGAACAATCTCGCTCACAGCCACCCCCCTGCCATCGGTGGTCCCAGCATGCCCTCGCAACAGCGGGGTTACCCGAATTTGCGATCTCGATTTTGAGCAGGCTTCGGTTGCGATATTGTGCGACTTAGGTAAGCCTTACCTACGACAGCCGTGGCGGCCGTCGTCTGCAGAGAGGTCCTGATGCGAGTTCCCGTCTACCCCGTGCTCCTGGCCGCCGGCCTGGCGCTCACGCTGTCCGCCTGTGCCACGACCGGGTCCCCGGCCGCCAGCCAGCCCGTCGGCGAGACCCCGTCGGCTGCCGCCGGCGCCGCCACCTTCCCGGTCACCGTCACGCACGCCTTCGGCGAGACCGTCATCGAGTCGAAGCCGGAGCGGGTCGCCACCGTCGCGTGGTCCAACCACGATGTCGCCCTGGCGCTCGGGGTGGTCCCGGTGGGCTTCGCCGCCCAGACCTACGGCGTCACAGACGGCAGCGGCCTCCACGAGTGGACGGCAGCGCGGCTGGCCGAGCTGAACGCCGAGACCCCGACGCTGTTCGACGAGACCGACGGGATCAACTTCGAGGCCGTCAACGACGTCACCCCCGACGTGATCCTGGCCGGACTGTCCGGGATCACCCAGGAGGAGTACGACACCCTCACCGAGATCGCGCCCACCATCGCCTACCCCGGCCTGTCGTGGGGGACGTCGTGGCGCGACACCATCAAGGTCGACGCCGCCGGGATGGGGATGGCGGCCGAGGGTGACGCCCTGATCGCCGACCTCGAGGCCAAGATCGCCGACGCGGTCGCCGGCTACCCCCAGCTGGCCGGGAAGACGACAGCCTTTCTCTACCTGAACCCGACCGATTTCGGCACCGTGGGCGTGTACACCACCAACGACGCCCGCGCCGCCTACCTCACCGACCTCGGGCTGACCGCTGCAGACAGCGTGAAGAAGCTGTCGGAGGGGTCCACCTCCTTCTACGAGAACATCAGCGCGGAGAACGCCGACACGCTGTCCGACGTCGACGTGGTAGTCACCTACGGCACGCCGGAACTGCTCACCCAGCTGCAGGCCGACCCGCTGCTGGGCGCCATCCCCGCCATCAAGCGCGGCTCGGTCGCGCTGATCGAGGACGGCAGCCCGCTGTCCGCGGCGGTCTCCCCGCCCAGCGCGCTGTCGCTGTCCTGGGGGCTGGACCAGTACCTCGGCCTGATCGCTGCGGCGGCCGACAAGGCATGATCCTCACCGCGCCGAAGACCGAACCGGCGCCCGCCCCCGCGGCGGGTGCCGGACGGTCGCGGCGCGGCTCGGCGGTCCTGGTCGGCGGCCTTGTGCTGCTGGCCTGCGTGATCGCCTCGGTGGCCTTCGGGGCGCGCGAGGTCGGCCTGGTCGACGTCATCGACGGCCTGTTCGGGGCCGATCCGCAGGCGGTGGCGGCGATAGCTGTCCGCGAGCGCGTGCCGCGGACCGTGCTGGCCCTGCTGGCGGGTGCCGCCCTCGGGGTGGCAGGGGCGCTCCTGCAGGCGGTCACCCGCAACCCGCTGGCCGACCCCGGCATCCTGGGGGTCAACACCGGGGCATCGCTGTTCGTGGTGGCCGGCATCGCGTTCGCCGGCATCACCAGCCTGCAGCAGTACCTCTGGCTCGCCCTGGCCGGGGCAGGCCTCACTGCGGTCTTCGTCTACCTGATCGGCTCGATGGGACGCGGCGGCGCCACCCCGGTCAAGCTCGCCCTGGCCGGGGCCGCCACCACCGCCGCACTGTCCTCGCTGGTCAGCGCGATCCTGCTGCCCCGGATCGACGTGATGACCATCTTCCGGTTCTGGCAGGTCGGCGGCGTCGGTGGCGCCACCTGGGAAGGGATGCTCACCGTCGCCCCGTTCCTGGCCGTCGGTGCGCTGGTCGCCGCGCTCTGCGGCCGGCCGCTCAACGTCCTGGCCCTTGGCGACGACACCGCCGCCGGCCTCGGCGTGCGCCCCGGCCGGATCCGGCTGATCGCCGGGGCGGCGGCCGTCCTGCTGTGCGGGGCGGCCACGGCGGTGACCGGGCCGATCGCTTTCGTCGGACTGATGGTGCCGCACGCGGTCCGGCTCCTCACCGGTCCCGACCAGCGCTGGATCCTCCCGCTGTCGGCCATCGGCGGGGCCGCCGTGCTCACCCTGTCCGACGTCGTCGGCCGGGTCGCCGGGCGGCCCGGCGAGCTCGAGGCCGGCGTCGTCACAGCCCTGCTGGGCGCCCCCGTCCTGATCGCCATCGCCCGCCGCACCCGGACGCGTGCGCTGTGACCGCCCTCGCCCTCGAGCGCGTGGTCGCCGGCCGGCGGACCCGCTCCCGCCGTCGCCGGGTGGCCGCCGGCGGCCTGGCCGTGCTGGTGCTCGGCCTCGTCGTGGCGATGCTCGTCCTCGGGGAGACCGTCTACCCGCTGTCGGACGTGCTCAGCGTCCTGGCCGGCGAGCAGGTCAAGGGGGCGTCCTTCGCCATCGGGACGCTCCGGCTGCCGCGGGCGCTGGCCGGCCTGCTCGCCGGGCTGGCGTTCGGCGCCGCCGGCGCCACGTTCCAGACCATGCTGCGCAACCCCCTGGCCAGCCCCGACATCATCGGCATCTCCGCCGGCGCCAGCGCCGCCGCGGTGTGGTGCATCCTCGTGCTCAAGTGGAGCGGCCCTGTGGTCTCGGTGGTCGCGGTGGCAGCCGGCCTGCTCACCGCAGGGCTGATCGCATGGCTGGCGCGCGGCGGCGAGTCGGGCGGCGGACGGCTCATCCTGATCGGCATCGGGGTCGGGGCGATGCTGGACTCGGTGGTGTCCTACCTGCTGCTCAACGCGTCCGCCTGGGAGGTTCCCACCGCGGTGCGCTGGCTGACCGGCAGCCTGAACGGCACCCGGATGGAGGAGATCGGGCCGCTGGCGATCGCCGTCGCGGTGCTGGGTGGCGGGCTGCTGCTGCTCGGCCGTGACCTGCGGGCGCTGCAATTCGGCGACCACACGGCAGCCGCCCTGGGCGTCCGGGTCGACCCCGTCCGGATCGTCCTGGTTCTCGCCGCCGTCGGCCTGGTCGCCTTCGCCACCGCCACAACCGGCCCGATCGCATTCGTCGCCTTCCTCGCCGGACCGATCGCCACCCGCCTGGCCGGCCCCGGCGCACCGGTCCTGCTGCCCGCCGCGCTGGTCGGCGCCGCCCTCGTGCTGGGCGCCGACCTGCTCGGCCAGTTCGCCTTCTCCACCCGGTTCCCGGTGGGTGTCGTCACCGGCATCCTCGGCGCCCCGTACCTGATCGTCCTGCTCGCCCGTATCAACCGCGCCGGAGGTTCCGCGTGACCATTCACCACACCCTCGCTGCCCAGCACCTGGTCGCCGGCTACGGCGTCCGCACCGTCGTCGACGGGATCGACCTGACGATCCCCGCCGGCCAGGTGACCGCCATCATCGGCGCCAACGCGTGTGGCAAGTCGACCCTGCTGAAGACGCTCGCGCGGCTGCTGACCCCGTCCGGGGGCAACGTGCTGCTGGACGGCAGCGACATCCACCGGCTGCCCACCCGCCAGCTCGCCAGGTCGCTCGGCCTGCTGCCGCAGTCCCCGATCGCGCCGGAGGGGATAGTCGTGGCCGACCTGGTCGGACGCGGCCGCCACCCCCACCAGCGGTGGTTCGGCGGCACCAGCGGGGCCGACGACAAGGCCGTCGCCGAGGCGCTGGCCGCGACCGGCATCGCCGACCTCGCCGACCGCAATGTCGACGAGCTGTCCGGCGGCCAGCGGCAGCGGGTCTGGGTCGCCATGGCGCTGGCCCAGCAGACCGACATCCTGCTGCTGGACGAGCCGACCACCTTCCTCGACGTCACCCACCAGGTCGAGATCCTCGACCTGCTGACCGACCTGAACCGGCAGCGCGGCACGACCATCGTGATGGTGCTTCACGACATCAACCTTGCGGCCCGGTACGCCGACCACATGGTCGCCGTCCACGAAGGCCGGGTGGTGGCCAGCGACAGCCCGGCAGCGATCATCACCCCCGACCTGGTCCGCCAGGTGTTCGGGCTGGACTCGCTCGTGGTGACAGATCCCGTCTCTGGTGCGCCGATGGTGCTGCCCCGCGGGCGTCACCACGTCGAGCCGGGCAGCGCCGCCCTCGCCCTGGGCCCTGCCGCGGCGCCGGTCGCGGTGGCCGCCGGGACAGCCGCATGAGCTTCGACTTCTTCCCAGTCCGCGTTGCGCGGGTCACCGACGTGACCCCGAGCTTCCGCCGCTTCACCTTCGCCGGGGAGAGCCTGGCCCGGTGGCGCGATCCGGGCTGGGACCAGCGGATCAAGGTAGTCCTGCCACTGCCGCAGGTCGACCTTGCCGACTTCCCGCGCGGCGAGGACTGGTTCCTGCGCTGGCGCGAACTGCCCGACGAGGCACGTCCGCCGTTCCGCACCTACACGGTGCGCAAGGTACGCCCCGGCGAGGTCGACGTCGACATGGTGGTCCACCCGGTCGCCGGCCCCGCGTCGGCGTGGATCGCCGAGGCAGGGGTGGGCGACGAGGTGATCCTGCTGGGGCCGACCACCGATTCCGCAGCGGAGTACGGCGGCGTCGACTTCCTGCCGCCCGCCAGGACCGGCAGCTACCTGCTGGCCGGGGACGAGACCGCCGCCCCGGCGATCGCGGCCATCCTTGAGCAGCTGCCGGACGACGCCCGCGGCATCGTCGTCCTGGAGGTGCCAGACCCCGCCGACGTCGCCTACCTGCCCCGGCACCCCGGCTTCGACGTCAGGGTGTTCGCCCGGGACGGCCGTCCGCCCGGCGAGGCGCTGGTCGCCCAGGGGAGCCGGGCCGCGTCCGAGCTCGCCCCGCCCGGCGACACCCACCCGGTCGAGGAGGTGGACGTCGACAGCGGCATCCTGTGGGAGGCCCCGCGCGGCGCCCGAGGCGGTGCCGCATTGAGCTCGACCCCGCTGTACGCCTGGCTGGCCGGGGAGGCGGGCGCCATCAAGGCGCTACGCCGGCACCTGGTCGGCGAGTTGGGACTCGACCGCCGATCGGTGGCATTCATGGGCTACTGGCGCTGCGGCAGACCGGAGATGTGACAGCGGGGCGTCCGCGGCCGGACGCCGTTTGGTCACGACCATCCGGCGCGCCTCCTACGATGGGTCCCACACAGACCGCCCACAACGTTGAGGAGCGCCCTCGTGATAGTCGCCACACCCGTCACTGTCGACGGCCGGACCGCCGGCGCCTGGGGAAGGGCCCACTGGCTGGGCGTCGCCGAGGTCACCGGCCCGCGGGTGACGTCCTGGACCATCCACGAGGTCGGCTGGGACGAGTCCCACGACGCCGGCAGCCACGGCTCCCACCACGCCCGGGTGGTGAGGTTCCTCAAGGAGCAGGGCATCTCCGCCATAGTCGTCGACCACGTCGGGCCGGGCATGGCGCAGATGCTGGAACGGATGGGCATCGCGGTGCTGCCCGCCACCGCGGGCGACGCCCGCGAGTCGATCCTCGCCGCGGTGGCCGGCCTGCCGGCCGAGACCGTGATCAGCCCAACGTAGCCGGAAGCTCGACCGGCCGTCCGAGCACGTGCTCGGACAGGAACGCCACCACGGTCTGGTACCAGACCTTCGCGTGCTGCGGGCTGAGCA
>JAEZGC010000115.1 GCA_023437345.1 Actinomycetes bacterium | reverse complement strand
ACGAGCGTCGCCGCGGCGAGGTGATCCGCTACGTCAGCGAGAAGTACGGCGACGACCGGGTCTGCCAGATCGTCACCTACGGCACCATCAAGGCCAAGCAGGCGATCAAGGACGCCGGCCGGGTGCTCGGCAAGCCGTTCGGTCTGGGCGAGCAGCTCACCAAGGCCTTCACACCCCCGGTGCAGGGCAAGGACGTCTCGCTGGCCGACGTCTTCGACGAGGCCCATGACCGCTACGCCGAGGGCGGGGAGTTCCGCGCGCTCTACGACAACGACCCCGAGATCCGCGAGGTGGTCGACACCGCCCGCGGCATCGAGGGGCTGAAGCGGCAGTGGGGGGTGCACGCCGCCGGCGTGATCATGTCCAGCGAGCCGCTGCTGGACATCATCCCGATCATGAAGCGGGAAGCCGACGGCGCGATCATCACCCAGTTCGACTACCCGGCGTGCGAGTCGCTCGGGCTGGTCAAGATGGATTTCCTCGGACTGCGGAACCTGACGATCCTCGACGACGCGCTGATCAACGTGAAGACCAACCGCGGCATCGACATCGACCTCGACGAGCTTTCCAAGGACCCCACCGACAAGGCGACCTACGAGCTGCTGGCCACCGGCGAGACGCTCGGCATCTTCCAGCTGGACGGCGGCGGGATGCGCGTCCTGCTGAAGATGATGCAGCCTGACAACTTCGAGGACATCTCTGCGGCGCTCGCGCTCTACCGACCCGGCCCGATGGGGGCGAACTCCCACACCAACTACGCGCTGCGCAAGACCGGCCGGCAGAAGATCGAGCCGATCCACCCCGAGCTCGCCGAGCCGCTGTCCGACATCCTCAACCTCACCCAGGGCCTGATCGTCTACCAGGAGCAGGTCCAGCAGATCGCCCAGCGGGTGGCCGGCTACAGCCTGGGCCGGGCCGACGAACTGCGCCGGGCGATGGGCAAGAAGAAGCCCGAGGTACTGGCCAAGGAGTTCGTCCCGTTCCAGGCGGGGATGCGGGCCAACGGCTACTCCGACGACGCGATCAAGACCCTGTGGGACATCCTGATCCCGTTCTCCGCCTACGCGTTCAACAAGGCGCACACCGCGGCCTACGGGCTGATCTCGTACTGGACCGCCTACCTCAAGGCCAACTACCCGGCCGAGTTCATGGCGGCGCTGCTGCAGTCGGTGAAGGACGACAAGGACAAGTCGGCGATCTACCTGGCCGAGTGCCGCCGGATGGGGATCCGCGTCCTGCCGCCGGACGCCAACGAGTCCGACGGCATGTTCACCCCGGTCGGGCAGGACGTCCGGTACGGGCTGGGTGCGATCCGCAATGTCGGCGACAACGTCGTGCGCGGCATCGTCGAGGCCCGCGCCGAGCACGGCAAGGCGCCCGACTTCAACGTCTTCCTCGACCAGGTCCCGCTCGTGGTCTGCAACAAGCGGGTGATCGAGTCCCTGATCAAGGCCGGCGCCTTCGACTCGATGGGCCACACCAGGCGCGCCCTGATGGAGTGCTTCGAGCAGAAGGTCGACGAGGTGATCGACCTCAAGCGCAACCAGGCCAACGGCCAGGACGACCTTTTCGGCGACCTGGGCGGCAGCAACGAGCTGGTCAGCAGCCCGGTGCCCGACCTGCCGGAGTGGGACAAGCGGGTCCGGCTCGCGTTCGAGCGGGAGATGCTGGGGCTCTACGTGTCCGACCACCCGCTGCAGGGGCTTGAGCACATCCTGCACGCCCAGCGGGACCTGTCGATCGGCATGCTGCGCAGCGACGACGGCCCGCGCGAAGGCGTGGTGACGATCGCCGGGATGATCACCCAGGTGGTGCGCAAGCAGACCAAGGCGGGCGACCTGTGGGCGATCGTCACCGTCGAAGACCTCGAGGCAGCCATCGAGGTGCTGCTGTTCCCGAAGGTCTACCAGCTCGTCGCAGGGTCGCTGGCCACCGACACGATAGTGAGGATCAAGGGTCGCGTGCGGACCAAGGACGACGCCATCGAGGTCCAGGGCAACGAGGTGCACTTCCCCGACGTCACCGAGGCCGAGCACGGCCCGCTGGTGATCTCGCTGCCTGCGGTGCGGTGCACCCCGGCAGTGGTCGAGCAGCTGCGCGGCGTGCTGCGAGCCCACCCCGGCGGGACCGAGGTCAGGGTCCGGCTGATCACCCAGTCGAACCGCTCGAAGGTGTGGCGGCTCGACGAGGGCCTGCGGGTCGCCCCGTCGCGGCCCCTGATGGCCGACCTCAAGGCGCTGCTGGGGCCCGCCTGCCTCAGCGTGTAGCGTTCAGGACGTGAGTACCACCCTGGCCGAGGACGACTTCGGGGACGGCTCCCCGCGGCCCAGCGTCTGGGGGGAGGTAGTGCCGTGGATCGGGCTGCTCGCTGTGCTGGCAGTCATCGTCGGCGGGCTGACCGCCGTCTTCTGGGCCGGGATCGTCGACCTGCCGGCCTACCGGATCCGCGGTGACGGCTCGGCCACGGTGTCGGAGCGGGCGCTCACCGAGTTCATAGCAGCCGACGCCTGGTACGTGGTGTGCGGCGCCGCAGTGGGCCTGGGCCTCGGGATCGTCGCATGGAAGTGGTTCAAGCCGCTGGGCTGGCCGGCCGCGCTGCTGGCGGCCGGTTCCGGGTTGCTGGCCGGCATCGTGTGCTGGCAGTTCGGCGAGCTGCTCGGACCGCCCGGGGGCAGCTTCGAGGAGCGGCTCGCCAATGCGGAGCCGGGCGAACTGGTCCCCATCGCGCTCACCCTCCGGTCGCTGTCGGCACCGGCGGTGTGGGCCTTCGCCGCCGTGACGCCGGTGCTGCTGGCGGCCTCGCTCGGGCCGGAGGAGAGCCAGCCGCAGCCCCGCCGGCAGCTCACCGAACCTGGCAGTTCGGCCGAAACCGTCGACGAGCGGGGCGTGCTCACCGAGCCGGCCGATCAGGAGAGCCCGTGACCCTCGAGGTGGAGCGCAAGTTCGCTCTCGCCGCCGGCCAGGAGCTGCCCGCGCTGGCAGGCCTCGGTCAGGCTGTGGAGCTGCCCATGCTGGCGGTCTACCATGACACCCGCCATTTCGCCCTGACCCGGGCCCGGCAGGTGGTGCGCCATCGCACCGGCGGCGTCGACGACGGCTGGCACGTCAAGCTTCCCGGCGGCGACGCCGACCAGCGCGTCGAGCACCACGCCCCGGCCGACCTGCCGAGGCTGCCCGCGGGATTGCGGGGCCTGGTCGCCGACACGCTTGCCGGTCAGGCTCTGGTGCCGGTGGCCCGGGTCCGTACCCGCCGCCGGCAGGCCGAGTGGCGCGACGCCACGGGCCGGTTGCTGGCGCTGGTCTGCACCGACGACGTGGAGGCCACCACCGCGCTCGGCTCGGCCAGCTGGCGGGAGGCGGAGGTCGAACTGGTCGAGGCGGGTCGCGACCTGCTGGACGACGTCACCGCCACGTTCGCCGCCGCCGGGATCCATCCCTCCGCCGCACAGTCGAAGATCCAGCGCACCCTGGCTTCCGCGATTGAGGCCGACGATGCCGCCCGCGCCGCCGGCCCCGACGCGCCAGGCGTCGTCCTCGACTACCTGTCACGGCAGGTTGGCACCCTGCAGGCGCTGGAGGCCGGCGTGCTGGCCGACGAGCCGGATGCCGTCCACCGCAGCCGGGTCGCCACCCGCCGGCTCAGGACGGCGCTGCGCACCTTCAGGCCGCTGTTCGCCAAGCCGGAGGTAGTCCGGCTGCGCGCCGAACTGGCCTGGCACGCCGGCGAGCTGGGCGCCGCGCGGGACGCCGAGGTGCTGCGCGACGGCCTGCTCCAGGCGCTTGACGCCCTCGGCGTGGCCGGCGACGCCGCCGAACGGGACCTGATCACGGTCTCGCTCCACGACGCCCACGGGCGGGCGCATGACGAGCTGGTCAAGACCATGGCCACCCGGCGCTACGACCAGCTGCACACGCGACTGGCGACCTGGCTGGCCGAACCGCCGCTGGCCCAGGCCGATCCCGGACCCGCCACGGCGATCCTGCACGGCTTGCTGGACCGCAGCAGGGGCCGGGCTGCGGCGCTGTACTCCGCAGCGCTGCGCCACCCGGAGGAGGTGGCCGGCTGGCACGCGGTCCGCAAGGCGGCCAAGGCGGTCCGGTACTGCTCGGAGGCGCTGGAGCCGGTCTTCGGCGCCAGGGCCAGCAGCCACGCGGCCGCCTGGGAGGTGGTCACCGACGCCTTCGGCGAGCTGCAGGACAGCGTCGTGGCGAGGGCCACCATCGCCTCGCTGAGCGGCGACTCGGCTGCGCTCGACGCGCTGCTGGCCTACCAGGTCGGGCGGGGCAGGGCCGAGCTGGCCCGTGGCCGTGCGGCGCTGGACGCCGCGCTCGCGGCGAGCCTGTGACGGCTCAGCCGAAGACGTCGACGATCCGCTCCACAGCTGCCTCGACGCCGCGCTCGTCCCGCAGCCGCAGCCCGAACCGGGCTGCCCTGGCCCGCAGCGCCGGCTCCTCGAACCCGGCCACCAGCCCGGCGAGCCGGGCGGGCGTCAGCTGCGCGCGGTGCACCGGCGCGGGCCCAAGCCCGAGCTCGTGGACCCGGCGTCCCCAGTACGGCTGGTCGCCCATGTGCGGCACCACCGCCACCGGCACCCCCGCCCGCAGGGCGGTAGCCGTCGTCCCGGCCCCGCCGTGGCACACCACCCCACCGGTGCGCGGGAGCAGCCACTCGTGCGGTACCGCAGCCAGCGAGACTACGTCGTCGGACAGGACGGCGACGTCATCGGTCCCGGCATGCAGCGCACCGCCGAGCAGCAGACGGCGGCCCGGCAGCGCGCTGGTCACCAGCGCCCGCATCGCGTCCGCGTCGGCCAGCGGCATGCTGCCGAAGCCAAGGTAGAGCGGCGGCGGCCCGGCGGCGAGGAAGTCGGCCAGTGCGTCCGGCGGGCGGTAGTCGACAGGGACGGGCTGCACCCAGTAGCCGGTGACGGTCAGGTGGGCCGGCCAGTCGGGCGTCGGCGGTACCACCAGCGGGCTCGCCCCGAGCACCGTCGCAGTGGCGGTCACGCTGCGCACATGGTCACCGAGACCGCCCGGCGGCAGCCCGAGCCGGTCGTGGACGGCGCGCACCGCCGGTGCCAGCAGCCGGTGCATGCCCAGCAGCTGGGCCCAGCCGGCGGCCAGGTTGAGCGGGCTGGTCGACCCGGGCAGGACCGGGTAGAGCAGTGACGACCCCAGCCGGGTCGGCACCCCCGGCTGCAGCAGCGCCGCCACCAGGGGACGGCCCTCGCGGACCGCCCACGGCCGCAACGCACCGACGCTCAACATCCCGCAGACCAGCGCCTCGGCCCGGTCCAGCGCCGCCACCACCCCGTCGGCGAAGACAGGGGCGAAACGCTCCACGGCGGCGCGCATGTGGCGCAGCTCCTGCCAGGGGCGGTCGGAGCCGGTGAGCCAGCGGCGCACCACAGGGTCGTCGGAGGCCTCCAGCGAGATGTCGAAGCCTGCGTACCCCAGCCCCGCCTGCAGCACCATCGGCTCGAAGTCCCTCGCGGCGGCCACCGTCACCTCATGGCCGGCCCGCGCCAGGCCGCGGCCGAGCGCCAGGTAGGGCTGGACGTCGCCCCGCGACCCCCAGGCGACCATCAGGACGCGCATGGAGCGACCCTAGACGAACCACCCGACAGCGGCTGTGAGCAGGGGTGCGACCAGCAGGGCGGGCAGCATGTCGCCGATCGGCATGTGCTTGATGCCGGCCAGCCGGAACCCGAGCCCGAGCAGGATGACGCCGCCGGTGGCGGTCAGCGAGTCGATCTGCGCCGGGGGCAGGAAGTCGCCGAGCCACAGGCCGAGCAGGGTGAGTCCGCCCTGGTAGGCCACCATCGGGATCACCGAGGCCATCACGCCGATGCCCAGGCTGGCGGCGAAGGCGATCGACGCGAACCCGTCCATCACCGCCTTGACGATCAGCTGCTCTGCGCCGTTGCCGAGGCCGTCGGAGATCGACCCGATGATGGACAGTGGCCCGACGCAGAAGATCAGGGTCGCGGTGACCGCCGCCTCGATGAAGGTCGCCTGGTCCGACTCCCTGGCGAACCGGCCCCGCAGCCAGTCCGCCGCGCCGTCGAGCCGCTCCTCGAGGCGCAGCGCCGACCCGGCCAGGCCGCCGATCAGCAAGGCACCCAGCACGACGAGGAGTCTGGCGCCGGAGCCGACCTCGGCGGCGAAGGCGGCCGACATCCCCTGGGCTATCGACAACCCGCCGATCACCAGGGAGATCAGCCCGAGGATCTGGGTCACCAGGTCGCGGGTCCGCACCGGCAGCCGGTGGCCCACGGCGATCCCGATCAGGGAGCCGACCACCACCGTGACCACGTTGATGGCCGTGCCGGCACCGATGAACATGGGGGACAGTCAACCACCCCGGTCCGGGCGTCCCGCGCAGCGCCCGTAGAATCGCGGCTGTGCTGAGAACCCTCGACCTGCGTGGCCGTCCCTTCGATCCCCGGACCCCCCTGCCACGGGCCCGGTTCGATGTGGCTGCCGCCGCTGCTGTGGTGGCCCCGGTGGTGGACGCGGTGGCGACCCGCGGCGAGGCCGCCCTGCGGGAGTTCTCCGAGCGTTTCGACAAGGTGGTGCCGGCCAGCTTCCGGGTCCCCGCCGAGGCGCTGGTGGCGGCAGCCGCCGGCCTGGCCGAGGCCGAGCGGCGGGCGTTCGGCGAGGCCATCGTCCGGCGCCGGGCGGTCGCCGAGGCCGAGCGCGAGCCTGAGGTGGTCAGCGTCGAGGTGGCTCCCGGAGCGGTGGTCCAGCAGCGGTCGGTGCCGGTGCGCCGGGTCGGCCTGTACGTCCCGGGCGGGCTCGCCCCGCTGGCGTCCAGCGTGCTGATGAACGTCGTGCCCGCCCAGGCGGCCGGCGTCGCCTCGATAGCTGTCAGTTCCCCGCCGCAGGCGGAGTTCGACGGGTTGCCCCACCCCAGCGTGCTGGCCGTGTGCCACCTGCTGGGGGTGGACGAGGTGTACGCCGTCGGCGGCGCGCAGGCAGTGGCGATGTTCGCCCACGGGGTGCCCGGACTGTGCGAGCCCGTCGACCTGGTCACCGGGCCTGGCAACATCTACGTGGTCGCCGCCAAACGGCTGCTGCGCGGCCGGGTGGGGATCGACTCGGAGGCCGGCCCGACCGAGATCGCCGTCCTCGCCGACGCCACAGCCGACCCGTCGTTCGTCGCAGCCGATCTGATCTCCCAGGCCGAGCACGACCCGCTGGCCGCCGCCGTCCTGGTCACCGACAGCCCTGAGCTGGCCGATGCCGTGCAGCGCGCCCTTGGGTCGCAGGTGGCGGCGACCCGCCACAGCGAACGGGTGCGCGCCGCCCTCTCCGGCGAGCAGTCGGCGGTGGTCCTGGTCGATGACCTGGCCGCCGGGCTCGCCGTGGTGAACGCCTACGCGGCCGAGCACCTCGAGATCCACACCGCCGATCCGGTCGCGGCAGCCGCGCGGGTGCACAACGCGGGGGCCATCTTCCTCGGGCCGTGGTCGCCGGTGTCGCTGGGCGACTACGCCGCCGGCAGCACCCACGTGCTGCCCACCGCCGGTGCGGCGCGCTACTCCTCGGGGCTGAACGTGAAGAGCTTCCTCAAGGCGGTCCACGTCATCGACTACGACAAGGCGGCGCTGCTCGCGGTGGCGAGCGAGGTCGAGACCTTCGCAGCTGCCGAGGACCTCCCCGCCCACGCCGCCGCGGTCACCATCCGGCGGGGGGCGCAGCAGTGAGGCCCGACCCGGCCCTTGCCGACCTGCCGCTGCGCCCCGAACTGGTGGGGGAGGAGCCGTACGGGGCGCCCCAGATCCCCGACGTGACGCTGCTGAACACCAACGAGAACCCGTTCCCGCCGAGTCCGGCGATCATCGCGGACATGGTCCGGGCGCTCGCCGAGGCGGCCGGCGGAATCAACCGATACCCCGACCGCGAGGCGCTCGCGCTGCGCGAGGACCTGGCGCGCTATCTCGGCCACGGGCTCGACGCGTCCCGGATCTGGGCGGCCAACGGCTCAAACGAGGTGATGTGCCACCTGCTCGGCGCCTTCGCCGGACCGGGACGGAGGGTACTCACCTTCGGACCCACCTACTCGATGTATCCCGAGTACGCCCGCAACACCCACAGCGAGTACCTGGTCGCCGACCGACGGCCCGACTTCTCCCTCGACCCAGAGGCGGCGCTGGCAGCGATCGCCGAGCATCGTCCGTCGGTGGTGATCATCACCACGCCGAACAACCCCACCGGCACCACCATCGCGCTGGAGGTGACCCGGCAGGTGGTCGCCGGCACCGACGCGATAGTGGTGGTCGACGAGGCCTACCAGGAGTTCGCCCGGCACCCCGCGCAGACCGCGCTGACCCTGCTTCCCGAGTTCGGCAACCTTGTCGTGGCGCGCACCATGAGCAAGGCGTTCGCGCTCGCCGGCGGCAGGCTGGGCTACCTGGCCGCCGCGCCGGCGATAGTGGACGCCTGCCGGATCGTCAGGTTGCCCTACCACCTGTCGATGCAGACCCAGACGATGGCGCGGGTCGCCCTGGCGCATGCCGCCGAGATGCTGGCCGGGGTCGACCTGCTGCGCAGCGTCCGTGACCAGATGCTGGTCCGGTTGCCTCAACTGGGGGTCGAGGTGATCGACTCGGATGCCAACTTCGTGCTGTTCGGCCCGTTCGCCGACCGGCATGATGTCTGGCAACGCCTGCTCGACCGCGGCGTCCTCGTGCGCGAGGTGGGGCCGCCCGGGTGGCTCCGCGTCTCGGTCGGCACGCCGGAACAGACCGACCAGTTCTACGCCGCCCTGGCCGGGGCGCTGAAGGAGATCCGATGAGTCCGCGTACCGCCGTCGTCGAGCGCACGACCAGTGAGTCGTCGGTGCGGGTGGCCCTGGACCTCGACGGCACCGGCCGCTCGCAGATCTCCACAGGGGTCGGCTTCTACGACCACATGCTGACCGCCCTGTCGCGGCACTCGCTGATCGACCTGGACGTCACCACCACCGGCGACCTGCACATCGACGGCCACCACAGCATCGAGGACACCGCCATCGTGCTCGGCCAGGCGCTGGCCGAGGCGCTGGGGGACAAGGCGGGGATCCGCCGCTACGCCGACGCCACGATCCCGCTGGACGAGGCGCTGGCGCACTGCGTGGTCGACCTGGCGGGCCGCCCGTACGTGGTGCACTCCGGGGAGCCGGAGGGCCAGCAGTACGTCGCGATCGGCGGCTCGGGCGTGCCGTTCATGGGGTCGATGACCCGGCACGTGCTGGAGTCGCTGGCGCTGAACGCCAGGATCTGCCTGCACATGCGGGTGCTGGCCGGACGCGACCCGCACCACATCGTGGAAGCCCAGTTCAAGGCGCTGGCCAGGGCGCTGCGCGACGCCGTCGCGCTCGACCCGCGCACCGCAGGGGAGATCCCGTCTACCAAGGGCGCCCTGTGACTGCTGCGCGGGTGGCGGTGCTCGACTACGGATCCGGGAACCTGCACTCGGCCACCCGGGCGCTCGCCGCGACCGGGGCCGATGTGGTGCTGACCGCCGACCCTGAGGTCTGCCTGGCCGCCGACGGCCTCGTCGTGCCCGGGGTGGGCGCATTCGCCGCCTGCGTCGCCGGGCTGGTCGCCGTGGGCGGGCCGGAACTGATAGTGGCCCGGCTACGCGCCGGCCACCCGGTGCTGGGAATCTGTGTCGGCCACCAGGTGATGTTCGACCTGGGCGTCGAGCACGACATCCCCACCGACGGGCTGGGCGCGCTGCCCGGCGTCGTGGAGGAGCTGCACGCCGTCCCGCTGCCGCACATGGGCTGGAACACGGTGTCGCCGCCGGACGGTTCCCGGATGTTCGCAGGAGTCGGGGACCAACGCTTCTTCTTCGTGCACTCCTTCGGCGTCCGGCGCCAGGGCGACCTGCCCGACGACCAGGTGACCTGGTCGGAGCACGGCGGGGACCGCTTCGTCGCCGCCGTCGAGCACGGCCCGCTGTGGACCACCCAGTTCCACCCGGAGAAGTCCGGCGAGGCCGGCGCCCGGCTGCTGCGCAACTGGGTGGCGACGCTGGGGGAGGTGTCGGCATGACGCGGCTCGAGCTGCTGCCCGCCGTCGACGTCCAGCACGGCCAGGCGGTCCAGCTGGTCCAGGGGGTGGCGGGCAGCGAGAAGGTGTTCGGCTCGCCCCGCGACGCCGCGCTGCGGTGGCAGGACGCGGGGGCCGAATGGATCCACCTGGTCGACCTGGACGCGGCCTTCGGACGCGGGTCGAACGCCGACCTGATCGGCGACCTGGTGGCCGAGCTGGACGTGAAGGTCGAGCTGTCGGGAGGGATCCGCGACGATGCCAGCCTGGCCCGCGCGCTGGCCACCGGCTGCCGCCGGGTCAACATCGGCACCGCCGCCCTGGAGCAGCCCCAGTGGTGCGAGCAGGTGATCGGCGAGTTCGGCGACCGGATCGCAATCGGCCTGGACGTCCGCGGCACCCGGCTGGCGGCGCGCGGCTGGACCAGGGAGGGCGGTGAGCTCTTCGAGACCCTCGACCGCCTCGACGCCGCCGGCTGCGCCCGCTACGTGGTGACTGATGTGGCCAGCGACGGGATGCTGACCGGACCCAACCTCGACCTGTTGCGGCAGGTGTGCGGGCGGACCGCCGCCAAGGTGGTGGCCTCCGGCGGGATCGCCCGGCTTGACGACCTGCGGGCGCTGCGAGAGCTCGTCCCGCTCGGCGTCGAAGGTGCGATCATCGGCACGGCGCTCTACGTCGGCAACTTCAGCCTGCCCGAGGCGCTGGCGGTGGCGGCCGGGGACGCGTGAGGCCCACGTCGCGCCAAGACCTGCTGCTGCTGCACGACGAGCAGCTGCGCACCGCCGCCGAACTCGATGGTGCTACCGACACCGGCCGGATCGGACCGTTGTGGCTGGGCCGGTTCGGCTCCCGGGGCTTCGTCAGCTACCGCGATCTCGCCGGCCTACACGGGGCGGCCCTGTCCGATCTGATCGCGGCCGCCCTCGCGAGGTTCGCCGCTGACCCCGCCGTCGCCGACGTGGAATGGAAGACCCGCGGCCACGACGCGCCCGCGGACCTCGACGCGTACCTGGTGGCTGCCGGCTTCGAGGCGCAGCAGCCCGAGACGGTGATGATCGGGCAGGCCGGCCAGCTCGCGGCATCCGGGCCGCTCCCGGAGAACGTGGTGGTGCGCCGGGCGGGCACCGGCGGTGTCACGCTGGCAGACGACGTTGCCCGGGTCGCCGCCCTGCACGCCGCTGTCTTCGGCGTCGGTCACTCCTCGAGTGCCGAAACCCTGCTTGCTGCCCTGTCCGGGCCCGCTGACCGCAACCAGCTGTGGCTGGCGGAGGCGGGTGGCGAGGTGGTGGGCGCGGGCCGGCTGGCCGCGGTGTCCGGGACCAGGTTCGCCGGGCTGTTCGGCGGGGCCACCGAGCCCCGCTGGCGCCACCGTGGCGTGTACCGGTGGCTGACTGCGGCGCGGGCCGGCGCCGCGCTCGAACTCGGGTGTGACCTGGTCTACGCCGAGTGCACACCCTTCTCCCGGCCGATCCTCGAGCGGTCCGGGCTCGTCGCGGTGACCACCACGACCCCGTACCTGTGGGCGCGGGGGTCCGTCGGGGCCGTTGCGCCGTAGGCTTGGCTCGTGAGCAGTTCGGACTACCGCGAACCGACCAACGAAGAGCTCTGGCCGCAGCCGCCGGCCGCTCCGGCCGCACCACCCGGGTACCCGGGCCAGGCGCTCGTACCCCACCAGCCGGCACCCGCTCCGGCCCCGGTGCCGCCGCCGGCGGCCGACCGGACCGGCTTCGTGCTCGCGATCATCTCGGTGGTGATGGGCATCCCGCTGACCGCGATCGCCGGCAACCAGGGCGGGCTGCCGGGCCTGCTGGTGGTCTGGATCGGGATCGCGCTGGTGAACGCCGTCTACGCGTGGGGACGGCGGCGCTGAGCTAGCCCTTCCGGCTGGCGTCCATCACGGCGACCCCGGCGGCGAGCGCCACCACTGTCCACAGGATCCCCAGCACGATGCCGCCGCCGATCACCCCGGTGAAGGTCAGGATCGCCAGCAGGACAGCGAGTGCCAGCACGATGATGGAGCCGACCAGGTAGGGAGTTCCCCGCAGGCCGGGCAGGAAGCCACTGGGCATGGTTCCTCCTCTCTGACAAGGGGATTCTGCGCCTACGGCACCCGCGCGGTCCAGCCTTCGGTGGCGAACTTCGACTCGACCAGCTCCGCGGCCCTGGCGAACTCCGCGTCCGTCAGCGCGCCGTCGGTCACCCGGTAGCGGCTGCGGAAGGTGTCGAGGAAGCTGGCCATCACGTGCTCGCGGGGCAGCCGGGTCTGCGACCTGACCGGGTCGACCCGCTTGTTCGCCGACCTGGTCCCCTTGTCGGAAAGCTTCTCGCGGCCGATCCGCAGCACCTGCAGCATCTTGTCGGCGTCGATGTCGTAGGCCATCGTCACGTGGTGCAGCACCGCGCCCCCGACGAAGCGCTTCTGTGCCGCCCCGGCGATCTTGCCCGCGTCGGAGGCGATGTCGTTGAGCCCTGCGTAGCGTGCCTTCACGCCGACTCCGGCCAGCGCGTCCAGCACCCAGGCGTCAAGGAAGGCGTAGGACTCCTCGTAGCTCATCCCGTCGACCAGGCTGGCCGGCACCACGAGGGAGAAGGTGATGCAGTTGCCGGCCTCCATGAACATCGCCCCGCCGCCGGAGACCCGGCGCACCACCTGGATGCCGTACCGCCGGGCCGCCGCGAGGTCGACCTCGTTGCGCAGCGACTGGAAGGACCCGATCACCACCGCCGGCTCCTCCCACTCCCAGAACCTGAAGGTGGGCCCGCGCCGGCCGGCCGCCAATTCCCGGCCGAGCACTTCGTCCAGCGCGGCGTGCATGGCGGGGGTGAGCGGTCCCGGGTCCAGGTAGGTGAACTCGTGGTCGTCCCAGCTCGTGGAGTGGCCGAGCGCCCGCCGGACGGCGATCGCCACCGCTCGGGTGTCGAACCCGACCAGCGACACCCCTGGCGGCAGGGCCGCGTCCAGCGCCCTGCCCAGCGCGGCGACGTCGGCGTCGGCCGGCTGCCCGGCCAGCGCGGCGTCCATCAGCTCGAGCGCGTCGTCAGGGTCGAGGAAGAAGTCCCCGCTGATCCGGACCCGGGCCAGCCGTCCCTCCTCGACAGCGAGGTCGACCACCACCAGCTTGCCGCCGGGCACCTTGTACTCACCATGCATGGGCTGCTTCACCCCGGCGAGCTTACGGCAGGCCCGGGGTTCGGCCCGGCGGCGTGGGCTGGCCTAGAGTGGAGGGCGCAATTCCCCGAGCCGAAGGACGCACATGAGCGGGCACTCCAAGTGGGCCACCACCAAGCACAAGAAGGCCGTCATCGATGCCAGGCGCGGCAAGCTCTTCGCCAAGCTGATCAAGAACATCGAGGTAGCGGCCCGTGTCGGTGGCGGTGACCCCGGCGGGAACCCGACGCTGTACGACGCCATCCAGAAGGCGAAGAAGAACTCGGTCCCCAACGACAACATCGATCGCGCGGTGAAGCGTGGCAGCGGCGCCGGCGGCGACGCTGTCGACTACACCGAGATCATGTACGAGGCCTACGGGCCTGCCGGGGTGGCGATCCTTATCGAATGCCTGACCGACAACCGGAACCGGTCCGCGTCCGACGTCAAGGTTGCCGTCACCCGCAACGGCGGCACGATGGCCGACGTCGGCTCAGTCTCGCGGATCTTCGACCGCAAGGGCGTGGTGGAGGTCACCAAGGCGCAGGGCGCCCGCGTGCTGACCGAGGACGACCTGCTGGAGGCCACCCTCGACGCCGACCCCGAGGACGTCTCCGACGAAGGCGACACCTTCCGGGTCACCAGCGACCCGTCAGTCGTGGTCGAGGTCCGCAAGGCGGTCCAGGCCGCCGGCCTGGACTACGACTCCGCCGAGGTGCAGTTCGTCCCGCAGTACACCCAGGCGGTCGACACCCGTGAGGCTGCCGAGAAGCTGTTCAAGCTGCTGGAGGCCATCGAGGACCTTGACGACGTGCAGACCGTCTACTCCAACGAGGACGTGCCCGACGCGATCCTTGAGGAACTCGACGCCTGAGCCGTCCGGGCGTCCGGCGTGGCCGCTCGCCCGGCCGCGTCGTCCGTCGTAGTATCCGAACAACTGTTCGGAAGGCTGGTGCTGATGCGCGTCCTGGGAGTCGATCCCGGCCTGACCCGGTGTGGCGTCGGGGTGATCGAGGCCGATCCCGGCCGTCCGCCCCGGCTGCTCGCTGCGGGGGTGATCGCGACGCCCGCGGGCCTTGCAGTTCCGCTGCGGCTGGTCCAGATCGAGGCAGGGCTGGTGGAGTGGGTCGACCGGCACGAGCCGGACGTGGTCGCCGTGGAGCGGGTGTTCGCCGACCAGAACGTGCTCAGCGTGATGGGCACCGCCCAGGCCGCGGGGATCGCGATGCTGGTGGCCGCCCGGCAGGGGATCACCGTCGTCACCCACACCCCGACCGAGGTCAAGGCTGCGATCACCGGCTCCGGCCGCGCCGACAAGGCCCAGGTCGGCACCATGGTCGCCCGCATCCTGAGGCTGAAGGCGGCCCCCACCCCCGCTGACGCGGCGGACGCGGTGGCGCTGGCGATCTGCCACCTGTGGCGCGGCGCCGGGCAGAGCCGGATCGAGGCAGCGCTGGCCAGGGCGCGCACCGGGCGGACCGCATGATCGCGCAGGTGCGCGGCACCGTGGCCGCGGTAGGCGCCACCTGGGTGCTCGTCGACGTCAACGGGTTCGGCATCAAGGCCTTGTGCACCCCGGCGACCGCCAGCGCGCAGCGGCTCGGCGCCGAGACCACCCTGGCGACCTCGCTGGTCGTCCGCGAGGACGCGCTCACCCTCTACGGCTTCGCCGGCACCGATGAGCGCGACTGCTTCGAGCTGGTCCAGACCGCCAGCGGGATCGGCCCGCGGATCGCACTCTCGGTGGTGTCCGTGCTGAACCCCGACGACCTGCGCGTCGCGGTGGCCGCCGGGAACGTCGCTGCGCTCACCAGGGTGCCGGGGATCGGGGCGAAGAGCGCCCAGCGGCTGATCCTTGAACTGAAGGACAAGATCGGCGCGCTGGCCGTCGCCGGCCTCGCACCGGCCGCCACCCCCGACTGGCGCGACCAGGTCAGGTCCGGCCTTGAGGGCCTGGGCTGGTCCACCCGGGACGCGGAGGCGGCGTGTGAGCGGGTCGCCGACCTGGCCGCGACAGAGACCTCGGTCGCGGTCCTGATGCGCGCCGCGTTGCGGACGCTGGCAAAGTGAGTCCCGTGGCCATCGACGCCGAATCCGACCCGCTCGACCCGCACGTCCATTCCGGCGAGCTCGCGGCGGAGTCCGCGCTGCGTCCGGCCAGCCTTGCCGAGTTCAGCGGGCAGCCGCGGGTCAGCGACCAGCTTGGCCTGGTGCTGGACGGTGCCCGGCACCGCGGCACCGTCCCCGAGCACGTGCTGTTGTCAGGTCCGCCCGGGCTGGGCAAGACCACCCTTGCGATGATCATCGCCGCCGAACTCGGCGCGCCGTTGCGGATCACCTCCGGGCCGGCGATCCAGCACGCCGGCGACCTGGCGGCGATCCTGTCCGGGCTGGCCGAGGGCGAGGTGTTCTTCCTCGACGAGATCCACCGGATGTCACGTCCGGCCGAGGAGATGCTCTACCTGGCGATGGAGGACTTCCGCGTCGACGTGGTGGTGGGCAAGGGCCCGGGGGCGACGGCGATCCCGCTGGAGATCCCGCCGTTCACCCTGGTCGGAGCGACCACCCGGGCCGGCCTGCTGCCCGGGCCGCTGCGGGACAGGTTCGGATTCACAGCCCAGCTCGACTTCTACGAGACGGAGGCGCTCGAGGCGATCATCGTCCGGTCGGCGCACCTGCTGGGCATCGAGCTGGGGGAGGGCACGGCGCGCGAGATCGCGTCCCGCTCCCGCGGCACCCCCCGGATCGCCAACCGGCTGCTGCGCCGGGTCCGCGACTTCGCCCAGGTCCGCTCGGACGGAAGGCTCACCAGGCAGGTCGCCGCCGCGGCGCTGGAGCTCTACGAGGTCGACCCGTTGGGTCTGGATCGCCTGGACCGGGCGGTGCTCGACGCGCTGTGCCGCCGGTTCGCCGGCGGGCCGGTGGGGATCACCACCCTGGCGATGGCGGTGGCTGAGGAAGTCGAGACCGTGGAGGAGGTGGCCGAGCCGTTCCTGGTCCGGCAGGGCTTCCTGGCGCGCACCCCGCGCGGCCGGGTCGCGACGCCCCGGGCGTGGGCCCATCTGGGGCTCACCCCGCCGCAGGGCCCACCCGACCTCTTCTCGGCTAGTACGTGAGCGACCCCGCCGCGTCGAAATGGGTGATTCAGCGATCCGGCGGTACGCTATCGGGTCGGCGGCCTCGACCGTCTGCTGGCCGTGCACAACGTGAGGATTCGTGATGGAAACCGTCTTGATGGTGGTGCTGATGGGCGCCGCGCTGTACTTCCTGCTCATCCGTCCGCAGAAGAAGCGCGCCAAGGAGCAGCAGGAGAAGCTGGCCGCCATCGAGGCAGGTTCCCGGGTGATGACCATCTCCGGCATCATCGGCAC
>JAEZGC010000085.1 GCA_023437345.1 Actinomycetes bacterium | reverse complement strand
CCCCGGGGCGCGGGCCCACCCGCCGGCGGCGGGGGTGGACGTGGTTCAGCCGAGCGCGCTGAACAGGGCTCCCTGCACGAAGTAGACAAGGAACGCCGCCGCGACGCCGTACAGCAACGGGTGCACCTCCGACGCCTTGCCGCGGATGATCTTGACCAGGGCGTAGAAGATGAAGCCCGCCCCGATGCCCGCCGTGATCGAGTACGCGAACGGCATGAGGATCAGCGTCAGGAAGGCGGGGATCCCCTTCTCCGGGTCGGTCCAGTCGATGTGTACCACCTGCGACATCATCAGGAAGCCGACGAACACCAGCGCGGGCGCCGCGGCCTCGGACGGGACCATGTTGACCAGCGGCGCCAGGACCAGGCTGAGCAGGAACGCGGCACCGGTGGCGAGCGAGGCGATGCCGGTCCGGGCGCCGTCGCCGACACCGGCGGCCGACTCGATGTAAGAGGTGTTGGACGACACCGACCCGAGACCGCCGGCCAGCGCGCCGATCGAGTCGACCAGCAGGATCTCCTGGGTGTGCGGCGGGTTGCCGTCCTCCTCCAGCAGGTCGCCCTCGGCGCCGACGGCCACGATCGTGCCCATGGTGTCGAAGAAGTCAGCCAGCAGCAGCGCGAAGATCAGCAGCAGGACGCCGAGCACGGCCCCGAGCCCGCCGGCGGCGGTGAACGCACCGAACAGGAAGTCACCGGGATCGCGGAACGGGATGGCGAGCAGGCTCAGGTCGGGCAGTGACCAGCCGGAGAAGGAGGGCACGTTGAGCATCCAGCCGGCAGCGTTCTCGTCGGTCTTGCCGCCGATCGCCAGCACGGCCTGGAGCACGACAGCGATCACCGTGGCGGTCAGGATGGAGATCAGCATGGCGCCCTTCACCCGGCGCACGTACAGCCCGACCATGAGGACCAGGCCGAGGATGAACACAGCAATCGGCCAGCCGATCAGGCTGCCGTTGATGCCGAGCTGCACCAGCGGGTTGCCGGGCCTGACGATGCCGGCGTCGACCAGGCCGATCAGCGCGATGAACAGTCCGATGCCGACCGAGATGGCGGCCCGCAGGGTGCGCGGCACCGCGTTGAAGACCGCCTTGCGGAACCCGGTCAGCACCAGGATCGTGATCAGCAGACCCTCCCAGAACACCAGGCCCATCGCCTGCGGCCAGGTCATCCGCGGCGCGATCGCGTAGGCGACGACTGCGTTGAGGCCCAGGCCTGCCGCCATCGCGATCGGGAACCGGGCGTAGGCGCCCATGAACACGGTCAGCAGGCCGGCGATCAGCGCGGTGGCGGCGGCCACTGCCGCTATCGAGGCGGGTACCGCGCCCTCGGCGGTGGCGGCCATCCCATTGATCAGGTTGCCGTTGGCGTCGGGAGCGGTGCCGATGATCAGCGGGTTGAGCACGATGATGTACGCCATCGTGAAGAAGGTGACCAGGCCACC
Organism: Actinomycetes bacterium; assembly: GCA_023437345.1. GTDB lineage: Bacteria > Actinomycetota > Actinomycetes > Propionibacteriales > Propionibacteriaceae > Propionicimonas. Next base: position 2,669 of record JAEZGC010000085.1, on the reverse strand, counting down.
CCTGACCTCGCGGGCGACGGTGCTGCCGCGTTTGGTCAGTTCGAACCAGGAGTCGAAGGAGGAGCGGGAGTCGGAGGAGACCGGGGTTTCAGGGGGAGCCGAAGCGTTAGACATGGCGCTCATGGTAGGGCCAGCGGCTCCTCGCATATGGTGGTGTCCGTGCCTCGCCATGACCACCACCCACCGGTTCTGGAACAGGCTCCGGTACGGGCGCTGGATCCCGACGGAGCCGGCATCGTTTCGGTGGGAACGGCGGCCTTCGCCGTGGCCGCCGTGGTGTGCTGGCTCAACCTCGACACGCTGGTCGCCGCCGGTCAGGACTGGTGGCTGGCGGTCTGCGTGGTCGGGGTCGGCGTGGGTGGTTTGGGGTCTGCGGTCACCTGGACGCGGCACCGCCGGCGCAGGTCGGCACCGTCTGAGGACGAACTGGACGACGCGGCGTCGACCGAGGCCCTCGCGCCCCCGCCGCAGCCGTAGCCACCGCACCCACGGCGGGTGTCAGTCGAACAGGCCCTCGTCGATGCTGATGGTGTCCCAGACCGGCTGGGCCAGGTCGATCTCCAGGCGCTGCTCGGGTACGTCGGAGTGGCCCCCGCAGCCGTGGTCGTGGGTGACCACCTGCCCGTCGGAGGGCGAGAACTCGTTGGCGCAGACGCCCAGCACCCGACCCAGCGAACCGCTGAGTGAGATGAAGTAGGCGCAGGTCTCGCACGGCGCGGGCGCCTGGTGGGCCATCGGGGTGTTCGGCCCGCCGGCTCCGGTCGCCCAGCGCTCGGCGGCCAGGTCGCGACCCAGCGGCGACAGCACCCGTTCCCGGCCCAGCCCCAGCTCGGCCACCACGGCGCGGAGCTGGGACCATTCGGCCGGGTCGGCATCCTTGGCCGCCTCACCACCGGTGTAGCCCGGCTCGAGGCGCGGGTCGTCGTCAGGGGTGGGCATCAGCACGCCGGGGGTGATGTCGCCACCGCCGACCCGCTCGGCCCAGGGCACCCAGGGGGCGGCCAGCAGCGCGCCGTCGGAGGGCACCATCGTCACCTCGTTGACGGTCACCACCCGGCCGCGGGAAGCGCGGACCACCGTCACCGCCCAGCGCCAGCCCGGGTAGGCGGGGTGATCGCAGGCGAAGTAATGGGTGGCGACCCGGGTGTCGTCAGCAGCCACCCCGAGGTGCTCGCCGACCTCGAAGACGCCGGCCCTCCGGACGGCAGCCGCCCGCGCCACGTCGACCGCCTGCGCGCAGGCGGCGTCCAGTTCGATGGTGGCCGCCACTCAGAGCTCCAGTTCGTCAGCGACACCGCGCAGCACCGAGGCCACCTTGCTCGCCACCCGCGAATCGGGGTACCGACCCCGCCGGTAACCGTTGCCCAGTCCGTCCAGCATCTTGATCAGGTCCTCGACGATCACCGCCATCTGCTCCGACGACTTGCGAGCCGCCTTCGACAGCGACACCGGCGGGTCCACGAGCCGCACCGACAGCGCCTGCTCACCCTTCTTGCCCTCGACGACGCCGAACTCGACCTTCTGCCCCCGCTTGAGGCTGGTCACCCCTTCCGGCAGGGCGGAGGCACGGACGTAGACGTCCTCGCCACCGTCGTCCTTGGCCAGGAAGCCGAAGCCCTTCTCGGCGTCGTAGTAGCGCACCTTGCCTACCGGCATGATCCTCACTCCTGAGTTCCACTCTCGCGGCGCGGGGTTCCCTCGCCAGACCTGTCCACTCTACCTGTCAGCGGCAATCCCGCGCGGCCGGGGCGGGGCTTCGTCGCGGCACTAGCATTACGGTCATGGCGACGTGGCGGGACGGCCCCGAATACGCACCGACGGTGCGTCCGGAGGCTTTCGTGGAACCGCCGGCCGCGCCCCTGCAGACGCCGCCGCCGCCCGCGCACCCAAGCGCCGGTGCACCGGGCGAGCAGCCGGGGTTCACCCAACCGCAACAGCCGGCGCCCGATCTGGCCAGCCTCATCCCGTCGGCCGACCCGGGCCGCGACCCGCGGCTGGCCTTCGAGGTGGTGACCAGCTCCCTGACCGGGCCTACCGCGTGGGGGTCGGCACACACCGCCGCGGGCCCGTCCGCCGCGCAGGTGGCGTGGTCGCCCCAACAGCCCCTGATGCCCGTGTCGGGGCCGGTGGTGGGTTCGATCCCGGCCCCCGTGTCTCAGCAGCCGCGAGCCACCGTCAACCCGCAGCCCTTCCCCGCCCCCGGCACCCCGCAGTGGTTTGCGCCGCCGGACGCCGCCCAGCGCTACCAGCCGCCGGTGCAGGTCAGCTTCGGCCAGGTGGTGAAGGCGATCACCCCCGGGGTGCTGATCACGCTGGTGATCGGTGCGCTGATCAACAGCCTGTCGATAGTGATGCTGGCGGTCTCCTTCGGCCTCTCCAGCCGCATCCCGTACCGCCGCGAGCAGGTGCAACTCGCCTACGTCGTCGGGCTCGGGGTGGTCGGCCTGGCCGCGACCGCCAGCTTGCTGCTCGACGACTTCTACCTCACCGCAGCCTGGGAGGCGGCGTCGGGGATCGCCCAGCTCGTCTGCTTCCTGCTGCCGTTCGCGCTGGGCCTGATCGTGGCCCTCGCGGTGGGCAAGGGCGAACCCCCCGGCCCACGGCCATGACTGGACAGGCCGCGCCCCCGCCGCCGGGGTGGTCACCGCCACCGCTGGGCTGGTCGCCAC
>JAEZGC010000053.1 GCA_023437345.1 Actinomycetes bacterium | reverse complement strand
CGCACCCGACGCTCGACCTCGGTCGACGCCGCGAGCCTGCTGAAACTCTGAGGGGAACGACGTGATTGTGCTGGAGACGATCGCCCCGGTAGCGGCGAGCGGGTTGTTCAGCTGGGCGTGGCTGATGGTAGCGATCCCGGCGGTGGTGGCAGCCGTGCTGCTGCTCGGCGGGAAGGCGCTCGACAAGGCGGGCCCGCTGGTCGCGGTGGGTGCCGTGCTGGCCTCGTTCGGCGTGGCAGCCGTCCTGTTCGTGACCATGTTCACCTCGCCGGCCGAGGCGCGGGTGGTGTCGGTGCCGCTGTACGAGTGGATCTCCACCGGACCGTGGAGCGTCAACGCCGGGCTGCTGGTCGACCCGCTGTCGATCCTCTTCGCGCTGCTGATCACGGGCGTCGGCGGGCTGATCCACGTCTACTCGCTCGGCTACATGGCCCACGACGCCCGCAAGCGCCGGTTCTTCGCCTTCCTCAACCTGTTCATCGCGGCGATGCTGCTGCTCGTGCTCGCCGACAGCTACCTGGTGCTGTTCGTCGGCTGGGAGGGAGTCGGTCTGGCGTCCTACCTGCTGATCGGGTTCTGGCAGCACAAGCCGACAGCCGCAGCGGCGGCCAAGAAGGCCTTCGTGATGAACCGGGTCGGCGACCTCGGCATGACGATGGCCGTGATGGCGATGCTGGCGCTGTTCGGCTCCTCAGCCTTCACCGCGGTCAACCACGGGATCGGGCAGGCAGACCAGTTCTGGGCCACCCTGATCGGGTTGCTGCTGCTGCTCGGCGCCTGCGGCAAGTCGGCCCAGGTGCCGCTTCAGGCCTGGCTGCTGGACGCGATGGAGGGCCCGACCCCGGTGTCCGCCCTCATCCACGCCGCCACCATGGTCACCGCCGGCGTCTACCTGGTCGTCCGCTCGCACGCGATCTTCGAGTTGTCGGCAGCAGCCAGCACCGCGGTCGTGATCGTCGGCACGGTCACTCTGCTGGCCGGTGCGTGGATCGGCACCAGCAAGGACGACATCAAGAAGGTGCTGGCCGGTTCCACGATGAGCCAGATCGGCTACATGATCCTGGCCGCCGGGATCGGGCCGGCCGGGTACGCCTTCGCCATCTTCCACCTGCTGACGCACGGCTTCTTCAAGGCCAACATGTTCCTCGGCGCAGGCTCGGTGATGCACGCGATGGACGACGACGTGAATATGCGCCACTACGGCGGGCTGTCGACAGTGGTCAAGGTCACCTTCTGGACGTTCGCGATGGGCTACCTGGCGATCATCGGGTTCCCGTTCTTCGCCGGCTACTTCTCCAAGGACCACATCATCGAGGCGGCGTTCGGGCAGTCGACGCTGGTCGGGGCGTGCGCCCTCGTCGGCGCCGGGATCACCGCCTTCTACATGACCCGGCTGATGCTGATGACCTTCTTCGGCGAGCGGCGCTGGCAGGAGGGCGTCCACCCGCACGAGTCGCCCAAGGTGATGACGGTGCCGCTGATCATCCTTGCGGTGTTCTCTGTGGTCTCCGGCGCGCTGATGAACTTCTGGATCCAGGACTGGCTCGAGCCGGCCACCGGTGCTCATCCTCACGAAGTCTCGCTCATCCCGACCCCGGTCGGCTGGGCCACCATGGCCGTGGTGGCCGCCGGTGTGGCGCTCGGCTGGTTCGTGTTCGGACGCAGGCCGATCCCGGCCACCGCGCCGTCCACCTGGAACCCGGTCACCATCGCCGGACGCAACGACCTGTTCGGTGACGCGGTCAACAACACCCTTGTGGTGTGGCCGACGATGCGGCTCGCCGACGGGGCGGTAGCCACCGACCAGCGGCTTATCGACGCCGGCGCCGACGGCTTGGCCGGGTTGTTCTCCGGGCTGTCCAGCCAGGGCCGCAAGCTGCAGACCGGCCAGGTCCGCCGCTACGCGCTCGGGCTGACGATCGGCGTCATCCTCGTCGGTCTCGTGATGATCCTGAGCCAGTTGGCCTGAGGGAGGACGTGGAGATGACTATTCCCTGGCTGACCCTCCTGGGTCTGGTGCCGCTGCTGGGCGCCGTGGTGCTGTGCTTCCCGGTCAAGGAGGTGGCCAAGGGGCTCGGCATGACGTTCGCCGTGGCGACCGCCGGCCTCGGCTTCGGCGTGGCGGCGCTCTACACCTCCGGGACCGACCTGTCCGAGCTCGTGCCGTGGATCCCCGCCTTCGGGGCGTCCTGGGCGCTCGGCCTTGACGGCATGTCGCTGATGATGGTGCTGCTCACCGTCGTCCTCACCCCGCTGGTGCTGCTGGCGGAGTGGAAGCTGTTCGACGCCCGCAGCGAGACCCGGTGGAACGCGCAGGTGTTCTTCGCCCTGGTGCTGGCGCTCGAGGCGCTGTCGCTGTTCGTCTTCCTGGCCGACGACGTGCTGCTGTTCTACCTGTTCTTCGAGGCCACGCTGATCCCGATGTACTTCCTGATCGGCGGCTTCGGCGGTCCACGCCGCAGCTACGCCGCGGTGAAGTTCCTGCTGTTCAGCCTGGCCGGCGGCCTGATCATGCTGTTCAGCGTGATCGGGCTCTACGCCGAGTCCACCCGGCAGCTCGGCGCGCCGAGCTTCCTGGTGTCCGACCTGGTCCGGCTCGGGTTCACCCCCGGCACCGAGATGCTCCTGATGGTCGGCTTCCTGATCGCTTTCGTGATCAAGGCGCCGATGGTGCCGGTGCACACCTGGCTGCCGACCGCCGCTGAGGAATCCACCCCGGGGACGTCGGTGCTGCTGGTGGGCGTGCTGGACAAGATCGGCACGTTCGGGATGATCAAGTTCTGCCTGGCGATCTTCCCCGACGCCAGCCGGGCGGTCGGCCCGGTGATGATCGTGCTGGCCCTGATCTCGATCCTTTACGGCGCCGTCGCGGCGATCGGGTCGAAGAACCTGCTGCGGCTGGTGGCCTACACGTCGGTGAGCCACTTCGGCTTCATGGTGCTGGGCATCTACACGTTCACCACCGCCGGGACGAGCGGAACCATCTTCTACATGCTCAACCACGGGTTCTCCACCGCCGCGCTGTTCCTCGTGCTCGGGTTCCTGATCAGCCGGCGCGGTTCGGCGATGGTGGAGGCCTTCGGCGGCGTCGAGAAGGTGGCCCCCGTGCTCGCCGGGTCGGTCCTGGTGGCGGGCCTGTCGGCGCTGGCGCTGCCTGGCATGTCGAGCTTCGTGAGTGAGTTCATGGTGCTGGCCGGGACGTGGTCGCGCGAGCCGTGGGTGGCCGCGGTGGCGGTGCTGGGCACCGTCCTGGCCGCGGTCTACGTGCTGCTGATGTACCAGCGCACCATGACCGGCCCGGTGACCGACCAGGTCCGCGAGCACGTGACCACCGACCTGACCCGCCGGGAACGGTGGGTGATGGTCCCGCTGATCGGGGTGATCCTGCTGCTCGGCTTCGTCCCGCAGCTGGCCCTCACCATCATCGAGCCGACCAGCGTCGCCACCCTGACCGGGGCCGGGGTGTCTGACCCGGCAGTGCCGTTCGGAGAGGAACCACAGTGAACATCGCCGCTCCGAGCTTCGAGTGGCTCGAGCTCTCGCCGGTCCTGATCGTCTTCGTCGGGGCCTGCCTGGGCGTCCTGCTGGAGGCGGTGCTGCCGCGCCACTGGCGGCTGAACGCCCAGCTGACGCTTGTCCAGGTCACCGCGCTGGCCGCCTTCGTCATGCTCGTCATCAACTGGCGTCGCGACCGGTCCGGCCTGCTCGCCATGGGGTCGATCACCCTCGACGGCCCCACCTACATAGCGTGGGGCGCGCTGCTGGTGTTCGGCCTGCTCAGCGTCCTTGTCTTCTCCGAGCGCAGCCTCGACAACGGGGCCACCGCCTTCGCGGCGTCGGCGTCGTCGGTTCCCGGCAGCCAGTTCGAGAGCGACGCCAGCGCAGCCCGGCTCGAGCACGCCGAGGTGTTCCCGCTCGCGCTGTTCTCGCTGGGCGGCATGATGGTCTTCGCCTCGGCCAACGACCTGCTCACGATGTTCATCGCCCTCGAGGTGATGAGCCTGCCGCTGTACCTGCTCAGCGCGATGGCGAGGCGGCGCCGGCTGCTCAGCCAGGAGGCGGGCCTGAAGTACTTCCTGCTGGGCGCCTTCTCCTCTGCCTTCTTCCTGTTCGGCATGGCCCTGCTGTACGGCTACGCCGGCTCGTTCGACTTCGCCGCCATCGACGCCGCGATCGCCTCCCCGGTGTTCGGCCGCGGGCTGGTGTACACCGGGATGGCGATGCTGGCGGTCGGGGTGCTGTTCAAGATCGGCGTGGTGCCGTTCCACGCGTGGGTGCCCGATGTCTACGTCGGCGCCCCGACGCCGGTCACCGGCTTCATGGCGATCTGCACCAAGCTGGCTGCGATGGTCGGCGGCGTCCGGGTGTTCTACGTGGCGCTGGGGGCCGAGCAGTGGACCTGGCAGCCGCTGCTCGCCGTGCTGGCCCTGCTCACCATGGCGCTCGGCGCGATCCTTGCGCTGACCCAGACCGACATCAAGCGGATGCTCGCCTACTCCTCGATAGCGCACGCCGGCTTCCTGCTGACCGCTGTCGTCGGCGCGCTCGCGGTGGTGCCGGGCGGGCAGCTGAACAGCATCGGGTCGATCCTGTTCTACCTGATCGCCTACGGGTTCGCGGTGGTCGCCGCGTTCGCCATCGTCACCCTGGTGCGCGACCACACCGGCGAGGTGAACACCCTGGCCGGCTGGTCCGGGCTGGGCCG
>JAEZGC010000036.1 GCA_023437345.1 Actinomycetes bacterium | reverse complement strand
TTCACCACGGCCTTCGGGGTGGTGTACCCGGCAGCGATGTTCTCCCCGGCCGCCTTGTACTTGTAGCCGGTGGCCTTGATGCGGGTGAAGGGGCTCTTGCCCGAGGCGCTGGTGTGGCTGAAGTAGTCCTTCGCCGACATGTCCCTGGAGTGGCGCTCCGCCGCCAGCGCAAGCTTGGCGCTGCGCTTCAGCGCCTTCGCCGCCGGGTAGGCCGTGGTGCCGCAGCTGCGCTTCTTGGCGCGCGCCTTGTTGATCAGCGTGAGGACCTGCTTCTCGAAGCTCTGGCTGCTGATCGCGGCGAGCGGCTTGACGGCCTGGTGCTCAAGGGAGGCGGGCGGCGCCGTCTCGGTGGAAGCGGCCAGGCTGAGACCGCCGGCCAGCACGGCGAGGCCGGCGGCCGCCGCGATGATGCGGGAAAGACGGGTGGGGGTCATCGGGGTTACTCCTCGGTTCTCCCGGGCATCGGCTGCTGGCGTTCCCGTTCTCGCCAGGGCTTCCGGCGCGGTTCCCCCCGGACTGGTGCGCGTCCAGTGTCACCCCGCCCCCACCGATTCGGCAAACCCCCTCAAGTGCGGGTTCAGCGTCTCAGCGCGGGAGCTGCTTGCGCAGGTAGATGAGGTCCACTTCGGGCGACACCTGACGGCGGTCGTACTCGCGGTACCCGCGCCGCCGGTAGAGACCAAGGTTCCCGGCGGACAGGTGCCCGGTGAAGAGGCTTGCGGTGACCGCCCCGGGGACATCTTCAGCGGCGGCCATCAGGCGGCTGCCGAGCCCACGCCGCTGCAGGTCGGGCAGCACGCTGAGCCGGCCCACCTCGACGTCGTCACCGGACAACACCCGCCGGACGGAACCCACCAGGCGCCCGTCCAGCCGCGCGACGAGGACCTCGCCCGCAGCTATTGCTGCGGTCACGTCGTCGACGGTCTCCAACAGCGGCGGGATGGCCGGATCGCCGTACAACCGGGCCTCGATGGTGAAGGCGGCGCGCTGCACCGCCAGCAGCGCCTCGGCGTCACCAGGGACAGCCGGCTCGATGACGACGTCCACTGCCGGACCCACCGCCTGTCTCAGTGGCGGACGGTGGCCAGCGCCGAGGACGGCAGGAAGGCCTCCGGGCCGGGGGAGCCGCCCAGGGCGCCGGCCAGCAGTTCCCGGGCCCGGGCGAGGTGCTCGGACAAGGTGGCGGCGACGCCGTCGGCGTCCCCGGCCCGCAACTGGTCGAGGATCCGGGCGTGCTCGGCGATGATGATCTGGGGGCTGAGCTGCTGGCTGCCCTGCAGTTGGGACATACACAGCTTGACCTCGAACGCGAGGGAGCCGTAGATGGCTGAGGTCCGTGGACTGCCCAGGGAGTCGATGAGGGTGGTGTGGAAGCGCATGTCGGGGCCGACGATGTTGTAGTCGCCGTCCCGCCACAGCGCCTCGATCTCGGCGTTGGCCGCCCTCGCCTCGGGGAAGTCGGTGCGCTTCTCGGCGAGCCGGCGCAGCACCTCGGCCTCAAGGTAGGTGCGCGTGCGATAGATGTCGCGCACGTCCTCCGGGCCCAACTCGACGATCCTGGCGGTCTTGTAGGACTGGCGAACCACGACCTTGTCGTTGACCAGCCGCTCGATGGCGGCCTTTGCGGTTGCCCGGGCGACATCGTAGCGGTGGGCGACGTCGACCTCGGTCAGCGGGGAGCCGGGTTCGAGTTCCCGGTTCAGCACGAGTGTCTTCAGGTCCTCCACCACCGCGTCCACCACTGAGGTGACGATCAGCTTGCGTACCACCGGTGTCCCTCGCTCCCCGTCAAGGAGGATTGTAGGCCCTCAATCCAACAAAACTACTTGCGGATCGTGTCTACTTGTCTGACAATCTTACACGTCGGTCAATCTCAATGAAGAGAGGCACTCATGCCCACTTTCCAGCAGCTGTTGGACCCCATCGCGGGGTCCCTCGGGCTCTCGGCGCTCGTAGCCGCGATACCCCTTGCACTGCTCTTCGTTCTGCTCGGTGTGTTCAAGGTCAAGGCCTGGCTCGCGGCCGTCATCGGCCTCGTCGTCTCCATCCTGATCGCGATCATCGGCTGGCAGATGCCCGCCATGATGGCGCTCGCGGCCACAGCGGAGGGCGCCTTCTACGGTGCGTTCCCCATCATGTGGATCCTGCTGAACGCCATCTGGGTCTACCAGCTGTCGGTGATCACCGGTTGGTTCGAGCAGCTCGGCCAGCTGATCCGCTCCATCTCTGACGACCAGCGCATCCTCGCCATCCTGATCGCCTTCTGCTTCGGCGCGCTGATGGAGGCCCTGGCCGGCTTCGGCGCCCCCGTGGCGATCTCGGCCGCCATGCTGATGGCCGCAGGCATGAAGCCGCTGAAGTCCGCTGTCGTCTCACTGCTGGCCAACACCGCGCCGGTTGCCTTCGGTGCGATGGGCGCCCCGATCATCGCGCTGTCCAGCGTCACCGGGATCGACCTCCACACCCTGTCGATGATGGCCGGCCGCCAGACGCCGTTCGTGGCCTTCATCGTCCCGCTGGTGCTGGTGTTCCTGGTCGACGGCATGCGTGGCGTCAAGCAGACCTGGCCGGTCGCCCTGGTCGCCGGTGTCGTCTTCGGCGTCGCCCAGTTCATCACCGCCAACTACATCACCGTTGAGATCACCGACGTCATCGCCGCCCTGGTCACCATCGCCGCCGTGCTCGGCATGCTCCGCTTCTGGAAGCCGGCCAACCCGCTGCCGCTGGAGAAGTCGGCCATCGACGAGACCGACGCCGCCAAGGCCGCCGCAGGCCGGCTGGCCCACTACCCCGAGATCACCGCGACCGGTGGCAAGCGGATGTGGGGCGCCATCGCTCCCTACGCGATCATCGTGGCCGTCTTCTCGATCAGCCAGATCCCGGCCGTCAAGGCGTTCATGCTGTCCATCGGCCAGATCAAGTTCCCCTGGCCGGGCCTGGCCACCATCGGCGCCGACGGCAAGGCTTCCTCGCTGATCCTCAACGCGGCGGGCAACCCGATCGGCACCACGATCTTCACCCTCGATCACCTGCGCGCCACCGGCACCCTGCTGCTGCTGTCGGGCATCATCACGGCGATCGTGTACAAGATCAAGCCGGCCGACGCCATCAAGGCCTACGGCACCACGCTCAAGCAGCTGCGGTTCACCATCATCACCGTCTTGTCGGTGCTGGCCCTGGCCTACGTGATGAACCTGTCCGGCCAGACCGCTTCGCTCGGCACCGCGCTGGCCTCGGTCGGCTCGATCTTCGCGGTCATGTCGCCGCTGCTGGGCTGGATCGGTGTCGCGATCACCGGCTCTGACACCTCCGCCAACTCGCTGTTCGGCCTCCTGCAGGTCACCGCAGCCCAGCAGGCCGGGCTCGACCCCGTCCTGATGGCAGCCAGCAACTCCTCCGGCGGCGTGATGGGCAAGATGGTGTCGCCGCAGAACCTGGCGGTGGCCGCGGCTGCGGTCGGCATGATGAACAAGGAAGGCGAGATCTTCCGCAAGGTCGTGCTGTGGAGCCTGGCGCTGCTGGCCTACTTCACGGTTCTGGTCGTGCTCCAGGCCGGTCCGCTCGCGTGGATGGTCCCGGCGGTACCGGTGCCGTGACCACCATGACGACGTCCATGGAGTCCCTCACCACCCTGCTTGCAGGGTGCGTGGGGGACCCCGGCCAGATCCGGACGGCCGAGATCGACCGCCGGGCGATGGCTCACGACGCCTCGCACTTCCTGCTCCTCCCGAGCGCCATCGTCGCCCCGCGCGACGCTGACGAGGTGGGCCCCCCGCGGCCGGGCCCCCCCGC
>JAEZGC010000262.1 GCA_023437345.1 Actinomycetes bacterium | reverse complement strand
GGCGACCACTGGCCGATCGCGGCGCACGCCGTCGCCATCCCCCACCGGACCGCCTCGGGGAACGACCAGCCGACCTCGAGCCAGGACACCAGCCCGCCCAGGAAGGCGTCGCCGGCGCCGATCGGGTTGCGCACCTCCACCTCGATGCCCGGCAGCCGGCCTGTCCCTGCCGGGGTCGCCCAGGCGACACCTGCCGACCCGGCAGTGACTGTGACGTAGGCCACCCCGCGCGACTGCAGCTTGACGGCGGCCAGTTCGGCCCGGCGCAGCGCTTCGCCACCGGGCTCGACCGGCTCCGGCTGGTCGGTGCCGGCCAGGACCGCTTCCGCCTCCGCGAGATTGGGCGAGATCAGGGTCGGGCGGCCGGCGATCCCGGCCGCCAGCCAGGCCGGCCCGGAGTCCAGCGCCAGCTTCCCGCCGGCGCGCTGCACCCGGGTCACGAAGTCGGTGATGTCGGCGGCCTCGACCCCGGGCGGGAAGCTGCCGCTGCAGACCACCCAACCGCCGGGCAGGATCCTGTCGCACACCGCCTTGACGAACTCGCGCCAGCGCTCCGGCTCGACGGCGGCACCATTGCCGTTGATCACGGTGACCCGGCCCGAGCCCTCGTAGAGCAGGACCGTCTCACGCACGATGCCGGGGTACCGGTGGGCGGTGAGGTTCATGCCCTCGGCGGCCAGCGTGGTCTCGTACCACGCAGCGCCCTCCTCGGGCAGCAGGACGTGCACCTCGGGCCGGGCGCCGTTGGCCAGCGAACCGCGGGCTGCGGACACCGCCTTGCCGGCGGCGAAGGCCTTGTTGCCGCTGGCGCGGAGCACGTTGCCCGGCTCGAGCGCGGTCAGGAACACCTGCCGGTCGACAGTGGGGTTGGGACAGACCACCAGCACGTGTCGCCTCCGGCACTAAGAATGTGCGGTCAACTTGTCACAGCGCCGGGCCGGGCGTCAACGCGGTCTGCCTCGATGACCGCGCTGCCGGACCGATCAATACGAACCGCCACCTGGTCGCCGGGCGGTTCGGCCGCCGACAGCTCGGCTGCCACCCCGTCGGGCAGCCGGACGCCCACCTGGTAGCGGCCCCGGCCGGCACGGACCGAGGTGACGTCGACGAGGGTGCCGGACGGGTCGACCACCAGTCCGTCCGGGCCGATCGCGACCCACCTGCCGGCGGGGCCGTCCCAGCCCAGCGCCCTGGCCGCGTCCGGGCTGAGCAGCGGCCCGTAGCCAAGGAAGCGGGCCACCTCGGCGTCGCCCGGGTGGCGCCACAGCCGGGCAGGGGTGTCGAGCTGCAACAGCCGCCCGTTCGACAGCACGGCGATCCGGTCGGCGATGGCGAACGCCTCGTCCTGGTCGTGGGTGACGTGCAGCGCCGGCGTCCCGGTGGCCCGCAGCGTGGCCTCCAGCTCCCCGACGAGACGTTCCCGAAGCCCGCGGTCCAGCGAGGACAGCGGCTCGTCGAGCATCAGCAGTCGCGGCTGCGGGGCCAGCGACCGCGCCAGCGCCACCCGCTGCGCCTCCCCGCCGGACAGCGCGGTGACCGGGCGCGGGCCGTACCCGGCCAGGCCGACCAGCTCGAGCAGCTCGGCGACCCGCGCAGCACGCGCGGCAGGCGGCAGGTGGTGCAGCGCGTAGCCGACGTTGCCGGCTACCGACTGGTGCGGGAACAGTTGGCCGTCCTGGAACATCATCACGAAGCCGCGCCGGTGCACCGGTACCCCGGCGAGGTCCTCCCCGTCCCAGCTGACCCGGCCGGCGTGCAGCGGCTCAAGGCCCGCCACCGCCCGCAGCAGCGACGACTTGCCCGAGCCCGACGCGCCCAGCAGCGCGACAATCTCGCCCGGGGCGACCTCCAGCGAGACCCCGTCCACTGCCACTGTGGGGCCGTAGCGCACCACGGCATCGGTGACCGAAAGGCCGCTCACCACGGGTTCACCTCCCGCGGACCAACCCATTCGGCGATCGCCATCGCCAGCGCCGTCAGCATGCCGAGCAGGACGGAGGCCGCCATCGCCATCCCCACGTTGTCGGCGCCCGGCCGCGAGATCAGCCGGTACACCACCACGGGCAGCGTTGGACGGTCCGGCCGGGCGAGGAACGAGGTGGCGCCGAACTCTCCCAGCGAGGTGGCGAAGGCGAAGCCGAGCGCAAGCCCGAGGCCGCGCAGCGCGAACTGCACGTCGATGGTCCAGGTGATCCGGCGCGGGCCGGCCCCGAGGGTGGCAGCCGCCTCGTGCAACCGCGGGTCGATGGCGCGCAGCGTCGGCAGCAGCGTCCGCACCACCAGCGGGAGCGCCACCAGCGCCTGGGCGAGCGGGATCAGCAGCCAGGAGGAGCGCAGGTCGAAGGGTGGCCGGTTGAGCGTGATCAGGAAGCCGAACCCGACGGTCACCGCCGACACCCCCAGCGGCAGCATGAACACCGAGTCGGCGGCGTGCAGTGCCCACCGCCCGCCCGGCGAGGCGGGACGGCGCGACAGCACGTAGCTCACGGCCAGGCCGAGGGTGAGCGCGACGGCGGTGGCGGCGGTGGCGGTCCCCAGCGAGTTGGCCAGCGCCTGCCACACGCTGACCGTGGTGCCCTCGGCCCGTCCGGCCAGCAGCGCGTAGTTGCCCCAGCCGATCCCGTCGGCGGTGACCAGGGAGCGGCCGACCAGGTGGGCGATCGGTGCCACCAGCAGCCCCAGCACGACGACCGCGGTCACCACGACCGCCGGCCAGTCCGCCCAGCGCAGCGGCGTGTCGACCGGACGGCCCAGCAGCTTCAGGGCGCGCTCCGAGCTGGCCCGGGCGCGGTTGGCGGCGAGCAGCGAGGCGGCCACCACGCCGAGCTGCAGGATGGACAGCGCCGCGGCGGCCGGCAGGTCGAGCAGCTGGGTGGTCTGGTACCAGATCTCGGTCTCGATGGTGCCCCACCCGATGCCGCCCATCACCAGCACGACACCGAACGCTGTGGCGCAGAACAGGAAGGTCAGCGCGGCCCCGGAGGCGATCGCCGGCGCCAGCGCCGGCAGCGTGACAGTGGCGAACACCCGGGCCCGGGACGCGCCGAGGGTGCGGGCGGCGTCCTCGGCGCGCGGGTCGAGCCGGGCCCACAGCGTGCCGACCGTCCGCACCACCACCGAGTAGTTGAAGAACACCAGGGCGGCGACGATGCCGGGGAAGGATTCCTGCCAGCCCAGCCAGCCCAGCGGCCCGGACGGGGATAGCAGCGAGCTGAACGCCACCCCGACGACGACTGTCGGCAGCACGAACGGGACGGCCACCAGCGCGCGGAGCACCCGGCGGCCGGGGAACTGGCGCCGGTAGAGCAGGTAGGCCCCCGGCAGCCCCAGCAGCACGGCGACCAGGGTGCCGGCGGCGGCCTGGGCGAGGGTCTGCCCGACGATCCGCCAGGTCCGCGGCGCGGCGAGTACCGCCTGCACTCCGGTGAGGCTGGGGTTCCCGGCGTCGTCGAGGAAGCCGCGGGCGACCAGCGCGGCCACCGGCCAGACGAAGAACACGGCCAGGAACCCGACCGGGATTGCCGCGACCAGGCCCCACACCCAGGGGGAGCCGCCCAGCGAGCGGTGGCGCGCCCGCCGCACGGCGGGGGCGGCGGCCGTCACCGCCGGTCCCGGCCGGCCGGCCTGCACAATCCGGGGTGGACGGCAGACCCGCGTGGACTATCCACGCA
>JAEZGC010000252.1 GCA_023437345.1 Actinomycetes bacterium | reverse complement strand
CGGCCACGGCCAGCCGCAGCTGTCCCGCGCCGACCCGCAGCGCAGCGGTCCCGGCGAGCCTGACGGCACCCGGCGTCCGGGCGGCGCCGCCGACCACGACCACCTGTCCGCGGGCGTACTTCGAGCTGCCCGGTTCGGGCAGCTGCCAGTCCCGCAACAGGCGGGCGGTCACCTCGACCGGCTCAGTGCGAGACATCGGGCTCCCCTCCGTGCTGGGTGACCGGTGCCCCACCGTGCACCAGGTGGCTGACGTCGTTGTACCTGGTCAGCTGCCAGTCGGGCTCGTCGGTACGGTCAAGGACGGTGATCGAGGCGTTGCGGACGGGATCCCTGGCACCGATCTGCAGCAGGGCGTGCTCGTCCAGCCCTTCGAGGACGTAGCGCACCAGCATCACGACGGCGTCGTGGGCGATCAGCACTGCCCGCTCCACGACGGCGCTGCCCTGCAGGTCGGTCAGGAAGGAGCGCACCCGCAGCGCCACATCGGCCCACGACTCACCCCCGGGCGGACGGTGATAGAACTTGCCCAGCCACGCCCGGCGCTGCGCCTCGAGCGGGAACCGGTTCGTCACACCCTCCCGGGTGAGCAGGTCGAGCACGCCGAGTTCCCGGTCCCGCAGCCGCTCGTCGTAGCGCAGCGACAGCCCGCCGCCGGCCGCCGCGACCGCCAGTTGCGCAGTCTGCATCGCCCGGATGTACGGCGACGACCAGACCGCCGTCGGGCGCTGGTCGGCGAGCAGCCGGCCGAGCCCCTTACCGAGCGCTGCGGCCTGCTCCAGCCCGACGGTGGTGAGCGGCACGTCAGGGTCGCGGTGGGCCACCTGGAGCGCCTCCGCGCCGGCCAGCCTGGCCGCCGCCGCAGCCTCGTTGCCCGCGCTCTCACCGTGTCGCACCAGTACAAGTTGGCTGATCATCAGCACCTCCGTCCGGGAGAGAAGTTCCCTGCCGGGCGAGAGCCGAAACCGCCCGCCGCCACCTGGGCCGCGGGGCGTGCCGCGGACCAGCCCCGGTCTAGGCTGGCCCGGTGCCCACCCTGGTCGAGCTCGGACGCCTGGCCGGCCGCACCCTCGGGGTGTGGTGGCGTGCCTGGCCGCAGGTCGCCGGCTGGTGGAGCCTTGGCTGGGCGATCCAGCTGGCAGCCCTGTTCGGGTCGGTAGCGCTGGGCCGGGTGTGGAGCGACCTCGCGCTGCTGGTGTTCGTGCTGGGGCCGTTGGGGCTGGTCGCCGGGCTGGTGCTCGGTCTTCACGCGACGGCTCCCCACCTGCAGGCAGCACCCCACCAGCTCGCTGCCCGGACCCGGCGCGAGGTGCTGACGGTCAGCCTGCCGGCGGTGCTCGGTGTCTATGCGCTGTGGGGACTCACCGACCTGGCCGTCGAACAGCTCTTCGCCTTGAACTACGTCCTGTACGGCTTCGCCATCGACTCCTGGTCGGTGAACCTGACCCGGGTGTGGTCCTACCTGGCGCTGGCCGCCGTGGCCTGGCTGGTCCGCCGCGGCCTCGGCCTTTTGCCGGCCGGCCGGAGCCCGGTGCGCGCCTGGGCGGTCGTCGTGCTGGAAGCGCTGTGGGTGTTCGCGTCCTTCCTCGCCCTGGCCGCAGCCGGGGGCCAGGTCGCCGCCTGGTGGCGTACCAGGGCTGTCGCGGTGGCGCTCGGTCAGGCCTGGCAGACCGTCCTGGCGTGGCTGCCGCAGTGGTCGCTGTGGTGGGGAGTCACGCTCCCGGAAGCGGTGCAGCAGGCTGTCGACCTCACCGTCACCACGCTGGTCCCCGGCTTCCTCGACGCCGTCGCCCTGCCACTGGTCTGGCTGGCGCTGGCGGCCCTCGTGCTCGGTTGGGACGACGTCACCCGCGGCCCGGTCGCTGACGGCGACACCTCCCGGCGGCTGACCGGGGCCGCCGCGCAGTACTGGCAGCGGGTCGGGGTGCTGCGGCGTCCGCTGGCCGCGCTCACCGCCGACCTGCGCCAGAAGTACCTTCCGGTGGCGCACGCCGTCCGGTTGGTGTGGCGGTCCGGGCCCGCCACCATGGCGGCGTACCTGCTGCTGCTGGCCCTGCTCCGGGCGCTCGGTGACTGGGCGTGGGTGGGGTTGCGAAGCCTCCTGCCGGACTGGGACAGCAACACCACCGAACTGGTGTTCCAGTTCGTGGCCGGCTTCGGCCACGGCCTGTTGTTCACCACCGTGCTGCTGGCCGGCTACGCCGTCGGGTTCGACTCCTGCCTGGCCCGTCAGCCGGAGACGAGCAGCACCGACTCGCCGCCGAACCAGCGCAGCGACGGGTCGTCACCGTCTGGCGAGACGGTGACCTCGGCCACCACCTGATCGGCCAGCCCGGACGGCACCGTGACCGAGTAGGCCAAGCGGTTGGGGCCCGGCACGAGGCCGTAACAGGTGCTGCCCCCGGCCACCGGCAGCGCGGCGTTGTCCGGACGCCAGACCAGCCGGCCGGCCCTGAAGACGACAGTGCAGCCCAGCCGGTCGGGGGCCAGCGGCGTCTTGGCGGCGATGGTGAACTCCAGCACTACCCACCGGGTGCCCTCCGGCGCCTCGCCCTCCGATCCCCGGTCGGTGCTGGCCACGGCGGCGTCGGAGAACTCCCAGCCGGGTCCGGCCACCGTCTCCCCGCGAGCAACGCTTGTCGGCGGCGGGGTCCCGGTGAGCGCCCACACCAGGGCGGCAGCTGTGGCTGTCACGACGGCGCCCAGCCCGAGCGCTGCGGCGGCGAACCTCATCGGCTGACCTCGGTACGCGCCTCGCCCGGCCCGACGGCGCCGCCGTCCGGCTCGTCGCCGGTGAGCCCCAGGTCGACCAGGACGCCGCGGGTGTGGCTGACCGGCTGCCGCCCGCCCGGGGTGATCGCCAGCCGAAGCCCTGCCACCCGGTCGGGCGGCACCACGAACACCGCGCTTCCCACGGTGGTGAACCCGGCCGGTGTCGCCCCGAGCCGGGCCGGGTTCTCGGCGCGCTGGGCGTACCAGCGGCCGTCCCGGGTGCGGGCCTCCACCACGAAGCTGAGCTGCCCGGTCAGCGCCGCGGCACGCAGGCCCACGACCACGACAGTGCCGCGGGCGGTGAGGGTCTCGCCATAGCTTGTGGCGAGCGCCGTCCCTGTGGTCACCGTGTCGACCTGCACCCGGAGCCGCTCGGTGGCGGCAGCGGCCCCCAGCGTGGTCGACGTCCAGCTCACCCGATGGTCGGCGTCCGGGTCGGGGGCGGTGACGCCGACCAGCGCGACGGCGAGCAGCGCTATCACCCAGCCGGTGGCGCGTCCGGGGTTCACCTGGCGACCCCCAGTTCGACGACGGCCCGCACCCGGCCGGGGCTGGTCGAGTCCGGCCCGGAGAGGAACCCGTCCGAGGGTTCCAGCCCGCGGACCAGCACCCGCACGTCGCCGGGCGGCAGCGGCCCCGTCAGGTCGAAGTCGAGCGTGGCGAGGGCCGGGATGTCCGGGTCCAGGCCCGAGTCCCAGCCGCCGACGCCGCGGTGCATTCCGGTGGTGAGAACCTCGCCGTCAGGCAGCGCGACCGTGACCAGGTTGTAGGGGAGGTAGCCGACCGACCCGGGGGTGCGGTTGGTGAGTTCGGCGTGGACGCGCAACCCGTCCTCCACCAGTTCGGCCCCGTCGATCCTGATGTCGTAGCTGCCGGTGGCGATCACCTGTCCGGCCGGGACGGGGGCACCGGCGGTGTCGGGCACCGTGGCGAAGCCGCCGGCCAGGGCGACCGCCGCGACCACCGCCACGGCGGCCAGGCCCGCCGCCACCCATCCGCGCATTGCCTCAGGTTACGGGGCGGCGGGGCACCGCACCGCCCGCGGCTGCGCGACCGGGGTCAAGACGACGCCAGCTCTTCCAGCCGCGCCGGGTCGAGGAGGTCGACGTGGACCCCGTCCACCCCGATGGTGCCGTCGCGGGCGAGCCTGGCGAGGGCGCGGCTGAATGACTCAGGGGTGGTGCCCAGCCACGACGCGATGTCCTGCTTGGCCAGCGGCAGCCGGACCCTTGCCGGGTGGGCGGCGTCGGTGGCGGGCAGCTCCAGCAGGTAGTCGGCGACCCGGGCGGGCACGTCGACGCCCGCCAGGGCCAGCCGGCGCTCGGACTCGGTGAGCCGCCCACTCAGTGAGCGCAGCATCCCCACCGCTATCGCCGGGTAGCTGGCGACCAGTCCGGCGAGATCGGCGTGCTCGAAGACGCACAGCCTGGACTCCTCGGCCGCCTCGGCATGGTAATCGGGCCGCTGCCCGGTCAGGAATGAGTGCTCCCCGACCACCTCGCCCGGGCCGGCCACCCGCAGCAACCGGCTGCGGCCACTGGCCGCCAGATGGGTGAGCGTGACCCGTCCGGTGTGCACCACGAACAGCCTGCCGAGCGCCTCGCCCGCCCCGTGCACCAGGCTGCCGGCGGGCAGGCTGGCCGGGTGGGCGAGGGCTGCGACGGCGTCCTGCTGGGCCGGGGTGAGATCCCGGAAGATCGGCACTCGACTGACACACGAGCTGTGGTGCTCGAGGACGGGGAGGTCACGCATGGGTCAAGCCTGTCACGCCGGGCTCAGAACGCCGCCGGACGGGCGCGGTAGCCCGCCTTGGCGACGGCGGCGACGAGGTCGTCGACGCTGGAGCGCTGCGGGTCGTGGTCGACCTCGATCCGCGAGGACGCGAACTTCACGGTCACGTCCGCGACGCCGTCCAGGCGTCCGACCTGCTTCTCGATCTTCGCCACGCAGGAGGGGCAGCTGAAGCCCTCGGCGCGCAGCGTGGTGTGGGTGAGGTTGGTGGTCGTTGCGGTCATGGTGGGAACTCCTCATCTGTGTTTGACTAGCAGTTTCGACGGTACGCAAGGCGGTCTCTCCACGCCTTGACGGATATCAAGCGGCCGGGACCATCGCCCTGGCCTCGGTGTCCGGCACTGTCTGCCCCACTGGTTGCCTGGCTTCCTTGTCGGGACGCAGCAGCCGCATCGCATTGCCGATCACCAGCAGCACGGACGCCTCGTGCACGAGCATCCCGATCGCCATCGTCACCCCGCCGAACAGGACCCCCGCCAGCAGGGCCACCACTGTCACCAGCGCGACCGCGATGTTCTGGCGCAGGTTGGCGACGGTCCGCCGGGCCAGCCGGATCGCGCGGGGCAGCTTGAGCAGGTCGTCAGCCATCAGGGCGATGTCGGCGGTCTCGATGGCCACCGCGGTGCCGGCCGCGCCCATCGCGACACCGATGTCGGCGGTGGCCAGGGCGGGCGCGTCGTTCACGCCGTCGCCCACCATCGCCACGATGTGGCCCTCCCGCTGCCACCTGGCCACGATGTCCAACTTGTCCTCGGGCAGCAGCCCGGCATGGACCTCGTCGACGCCGACCCGTTCCCCTACCGCCGCCGCTACCCGGCGGTCGTCACCGGTGAGCATGCCGACCTTCAGCACTCCGCCGGCGTGGAGCCGTCGCACCAGCTCGGCGGCGTCATCGCGGACCCGGTCGGCCACCGCCACCACGCCCACCGCCTCGCCGTCGACCGCGACCACCATCGGGGTGCGCCCGGCCCGGGCGAGGTCGTCCACCACGTCGGCTGCCGCGGCAGGGTCGATGGCCTCGGCGGCCAGCAGCCCGAGGTTGCCGACGACGACCCGGCGGTCGTCAACAGTGGCGACGATCCCCTTGCCGGGAACGGGTTCGGTGTGGCTCGGCAACCCTTCGATAGCCAGCCCGCGGTGGCGGGCGGCCTCGATCACCGGCCGGGCCAGCGGGTGCTCCGAGCCGGCCTCGGCGCGGGCGGCGAGGGCAAGCAGGTGGTCGGCGTCGTGGCCGGCCAGGGCCACCACGTCGGTGACCTCGGGGCGGCCCTCGGTGAGGGTCCCGGTTTTGTCCAGGGCGACCGCGGTGATCCGGGCCGACGTCTCCAGGTACTCCCCGCCCTTGACCAGGATGCCGTCCCGCGCGCCCCGGCCGATGCCGGCCACTATCGAGACCGGGATCGAGATCACCAGCGCGCCGGGGCAGCCGATCACCAGCAGGGTCAGTCCGAGCACCACGTCGCCGGTGATCAGGCCGACGACAAGGGCGAGCGCGATGATGCCGGGGGTGTACCAGCGCGCAAAGCGCTCCATGAAGGTCTGGGTCGCCGCCTTGGCGTCCTGCGCCTCCTCCACCCGGTGGATGATCCGGGCCAGCGTGGTGTCGGCGCCGACGCCGGTAGCCTCGACCTGGAGGAATCCCCCGGCGGAGACCGTCCCGGCGAACACCCGGTCGCCGACCGACTTCTCCGCCGGCAGGGACTCCCCGGTGATGGACGCCTCGTCGAGCGCGCCGACGCCGGCTGTCACGAGTCCGTCGACCGGGACCTTGGCGCCGTTCTTGACCAGGACCGTCTCGCCGGGCCGGACGCCGAGCGCGGGCACCTCGACCTGGTCGCCGTCGCGCAGCACTATCGCCACCTCGGGCGCCACCGCCACCAGCTCGGCGAGGGCGGCGCGGGTCTTGCTCAGCGTGGCGTCCTCGAGCGCTCCACCGACGGCGAACAGGAAGGTGACCGCAGCCGCCTCCCAGTAGTTGCCGACGATGACTGCACCGGTCGCGGCCACCGACACCAGCAGGTCGATGCCGATCACCCGGACCAGCAGCGCCCGCATCGTGCGGCGGAGGATCGGTGCCCCGGCCACCGCGGCAGCCGCCACCATCACCAGGTCGCCCGGCAGCGGGTCGGCCACCAGCCGGGAGCCGACCAGCGAGGCCAGGATCAGGGCGCCGGACGCCGCCGGCACCAACCATCGGCGACCGAGCCGGTCACTGGGCTTGCTCATCTGGGAACTCCTCACGTCACGGCACGGGGACCGTGCCTGCCAGTGACGTTACGAAGTCCGCGCTCCCGTCTCCTTGACCGACGTCAAGCTGCCGGGCGGTCGTCGGCCCGGGCGGCGGGGGTGCCTGCCACGAGGCCGCGTCTCCCCTTCCGGCTCCGGCGCCGACTGTCCCGCGGGGACAGCCAGGGCCGGTGCCGAAGCACCGGCCCCTGCCTGGATCTCAGTGCGTCGAGAGCCGCACCATCGCCCAGCTGACCGGGGGCAGGGTCAGCGACAGCTGGCCCTCGTCCAGGGTCACTCCGGACAGCGGCCGGGGCAGGACCGAGGTCGCGTCCTGCGCCGAGGCCTGCCAGCCGTGGTCGGGGTTGGACAGCTCGACAGCCTCCGCCAGCCGGGACGCCCCGAAGCCGTGCAGGTCGGCCTCGATAGGGGTGGCGTCGGAGGTGGACCGGTTCACCAGGAAGAGGGTGAGCTCCCCGGCGTCGGAGTCGTGGGTGGCGACCGCGTCGACCAG
>JAEZGC010000235.1 GCA_023437345.1 Actinomycetes bacterium | reverse complement strand
GGCGACCAGGTGCGCCACGTCGACACGCTGTGCGGCGTGGAGGTCGACCTCGACTTCGTGCTGCACGACCGGGCGCAGGTGCTGGCCGCGGTCGCGGCGGCGGGGTTGGGGGTGTCGCAGTGGTACGTCCGCGGCCCGCTGCCGGACGAGGCCCAGACCGAACGGCTGTACGTGCTGGCCCGCGCCGGGCAGACCTGACGGCGCGGCGCTACAGCCCGGCCAGGAACGCGTCGACAGCCTGCAGGATCTGCGTCTCGGCGGTCACCCTGGGAACACCCGGCAGCCCGTCGCCGGCCTGGGGGCCGTACCGGCCGAAGCTCGAGTGCACTCCCCCGGCCACCACCACCTGTTCGGTGTCGGCCGGCAACCGGGCCCAGGCGGCGTCCAGCGCCTCGCGGTTCACCACGGCGTCGGCCTCGCCCAGCACGCTCAGCACGGGCAGGTCGGCCTGCGCCAGGTCTGCCGACTCGGCAGGGTAGGCGGCCATCAGGATCAGGCCGGCCAGGCCCGACCCGGCGCGCTCCCGGTCGGCCGCGTACTGGGCGGCCATCGCGCCCCCCAGCGAGTGCCCGGCGACCACCACCTGCTTGCCGTCCCCGTAACGCGCGATCAGGGTGTCGGCCCGGTCGGGGTCGGTCACGGCAAGGTCGAAGGAGAACTCGGGGATGACGGTGACGTAGCCCTGCGCGGCGAGCGCCCGTGCGAGCCACTCGTAGGCCTGCGGCCTGACCAGGCCGCCGGGATAGACCACGACCAGCACGTCCCGCTCGGCGACGCCCCCGGCCGGACGCGCGACGATGGTGCGACCGCCGGCGTCCTCCACCACCGGCACGACAGCCCGCGACGCGGCGTCGGTGATCGCGTCCTGGCCGATCACCAGCGGGGGCCGGACCAGGATCGGCCAGGCCCAGCCGGCACCGAAGGCGAGGCCGACCAGCAGCAGCAGCCCGACCGCCTTCAGCGCCCGCCTCACCGTCGGCCCAGCCCCGGTTCGGGCCGCCAGTGCAGCCCCGCCTCGGGGTCGACCAGCATCTCCTGGGCGGCGGCGATCCCGCCGACGGTCAGCGGGGCGTCCAGCGGTAGCTGACGCTTCACCAGGGCCAAGCCGATCGGACCGAGCTCGAAGTGCCGCTCGGAGGTGCCCATCCGGCCCACCACCCGGCCGTCGGAGACCAGGTCGGCGCCGACCTGCGGCAACGCCTCGGCGCTGCCGTCCAGGTGCAGCAGGGTGAGCCGGCGGGGCGGTCGTCCGAGGTTGTAGATCCGGGCGACGGTCTCCTGACCGGGATAGCAGCCCTTCGCCAGATGGGTGGCTGCGCCCAGCAGGTCGCCGGCCGGATTGGCCAGCTCGTTGGGGATGGTGCGCTCGTCGGTGTCGAGGAAGGTGCGCGGCTGCCCGGCGGCGATCCGCAGCGCCTCCATCGCCCAGGTCCCGGCCCTGACCTCGCCGAGCACCTCGTCGGCAGCCGCCGCGTCCACCACGGCCGGCGCGGCGCCGCCGGCCGGCAGCACCACAGCCTTGTCAGGACGCTCGGCGATCTCCACCCGGGCGGCGAAGACCATCCGCCTCAGCCAGGCCAGCAGCGGCTCGGCATGGCCGGGCTCGGTGTGCGCCCAGAGCGTCTCGCCGTCATCGACGGCGCCGAAGACATGGCCGATGTGGCCCTGCGCGTTGAGGATGTACGACGTCACCGGGACCCCCGCCGCCAGCCCGGTGAGGTCCTGGCTGGCGATGGCGTTCAGCCAGCTCAGCCGGTCCGGTCCCGTCACCGTGAACACCGGACGGTGTCGCAGGTCGACCGCGGCCTGCCCCGCCAGCAGCCGCCGCTGCTCGCGCAGCGGGTCGCCGTAGTGCCACACCGCGCCGGCGTCGGGACCCTCGGTGTGGCGGACGGCGGTCACCGGCGCTCCAGGGTCGCCCACAGGTGCGGCTGCAACGAGTGGTCGGTGGTCGCCCTGTCGAACGAGAACATCAGCTTGCCCTCCACCAGGCCGTACAGCCGCCGCCCGGCGGTGTAGGCCACGGCGGCGTCCCTGGTGCGGGCCACCGCATCGGTGATCAGGTCGAGCCGGCCGGGGGTGACCTTGCCGAACCAGATCTCGGCGAAGCCGTCCGGGCTGCACATCACGACGTCCACGGTGCCGTCGGGCAGCGGCCGCCAGAACCCGGTCTCCATGGCCAGGGCCTTGACCGGCCGGCCCGCGTCGTCGACCTCGAAGCTCTGCGACAGGTAGTGGAGGTAGTCGCCGCCGTTGTCGGCGAAGTCGATCTGGATGGCGTAGCTCGACTTCTCCTCGCCGGGCCACTGCCGAAAGCCGGTGCCCTCCCAGCGGCCGCGCAGCCAGGCCAGTCCCACCAGCGCAGGGTTCAGGTCGGACGGGATCTCGAACATCTCACTCCTTCTTGCTGCGCAGCAGCCGGACCATGACCAGCACCGCGGCGAGCAGCACAAGCGCACACGACACCACCACGACGGTGACCGTCACCGACTCCCCTAACAGCACTCCGGCAGCCTACCTTCCCGCTCCCGACGGCCCGGTCCCGGCGGGCTATGCTCCGGGACGTGCGGGCTGTTGTGCAGCGGGTGTCCCGGGCGTCGGTGAGCGTCGACGGCGAGGTGGTCGGCGAGGTGGCCGGTCCCGGCCTGCTGGTGCTGCTCGGGATCACCCATACCGACACCGCCGCGACCGCCGACCGGCTGGCCGACAAGGTGTGGACGCTGCGCATCCTGGCCGGGGAGCGAAGCTGTTCGGATCTCGCCGCGCCGCTGCTGGTGGTCAGCCAGTTCACCCTGTACGCCGACACCCGCAAGGGTCGCCGGCCGTCCTGGAGCGCCGCCGCTCCCCGCGAGCAGGGCGAACCGCTGGTCGACGAGTTCATCGCTGCGCTGCGTCGCCGCGGCGCCGAGGTCGCCACCGGGCGGTTCGGCGCCCAGATGTCCGTCGAGCTGGTCAATGACGGCCCTGTGACGGTCATCCTCGACCTGGACTGAGCTGCAGCCGCCGGCCGGACCCCGGCTGCCGTCCGGCGTCGCAGGCATCGTGTGCGGCGGCGCCGGCGGCCACTATTGTGAGCGGGACGAGTCGCGGGGAGGTGGGGATGGCGCAGCTGCTGGTGGTGAGCAACACCCTCGCCCAGGGCGGTGGCGCCGAGCACTCGCTCCCGGTCCTGGAGCTGCTGCCCCACGAGCTGAAGGTGGTGGCCGCCGACACCCAGGCGCTCACCGAGGCCGCCCGCTGCGACGTGGTGGTGCTGGACGGCCGCACCGACCTGGCCGGCGCCCGGATGATGACCCGGCTGTTCGCCTCCAGCGGCTCGACGGTGCCGCTGCTGCTCGTCCTGGCCGAGACCGGGCTGGCCGCGGTGTCGGCAGACTGGGGCCTGTCGGACGTCATCGTGGAGACCGCCGGGCTGTCGGAGTTCGAGGCACGGCTGCGGCTGCTGGTCAGCGCCGCCGCCAGCGACGGGGTGATCTCCTCGGGCGGGATCGTGATCGACGAGGCGGCCTACTCAGCGGTCAAGGACGGCGAACCGCTCGACCTCACCTACACCGAGTTCGAGCTGCTGAAGTACCTGGTCCAGCACCCCGGCCGGGTGTTCAGCCGCGAGCACCTGCTCGCCGACGTGTGGGGCTACGACTACTACGGCGGCACCCGCACAGTGGACGTCCACATCCGGCGGCTGCGCGCCAAGCTGGGCCCCGAGCACGAGTCGCTGATCGGTACCGTCCGCAACGTCGGCTACCGGTTCTCCCCCGAGGGCGCGCGCCGCTGACCCGGCCCGCCGGGCAGCGGGGGCCTCGCGATCGCCGCCCCGGTGTCGAGCGGCTAGCCTGAGCGAATGTGGCTCGAGTCGCTGACCCCCGCGCAGGCCGTCGCGGTGGACGCCCTCGCGGCCCGCGCCGCGGCGACCGACGGCTCCGACCCGCTCAACGAGGAGGCGCGGCTCACCCGCACCGCGCCGACCGCCCGGCACCTGCTGCACGCCGTCGGTGACGAGCTGGCTGGGTACCTGATCCACAGCCTCGAGCACGGCACCGCCCAGCTGGTGGTCGACCCCGGCCACCGCCGCCGCGGGATCGGGTCAGCGCTCGCCGGCACCCTCGCCAGGGACGCCCGGCTGCGGCTGTGGGCGTTCGGCGACAGCCCTGCCGCGCAGGGCTTCGCCGCCCACCTCGCACTGGTGCCGGGCCGCGGCCTGCTCGTGATGGAGCGTGACCTGCCGGCCGACCTGCCCGCGCCGCCCGCCGACCCCGGCCTCACCCTGCGGGGGTTCACCGCCGGGGACGCCGACGACCTGCTGGCGGTCAACGCCGCCGCCTTCGCCGGCCACCCCGAGCAGGGCTCCCTTGACCGCGCCGGGCTGGCCGCCCGGATGGCCGAGGGCTGGTTCGACCCGGCGGGGCTGATCCTCGCCGTGGCCGGCCGCCGGCTGCTCGGCTTCCACTGGACCAAGCGCCAGGGCGACACCGGTGAGGTGTACGTGCTGGGCGTCCACCCCGACGCGCAGGGCCGAGGGCTGGGCCGCCGCCTGCTGGCGGCCGGCCTCGACCACCTGTGGAGGGTCGGGTGCCGGCGGGTACTGCTCTACGTCGACAGCGCCGACAGGGTCGCGGTACAAATGTATGAATCCGCGGGCTTCCGCGTCGCCCACCGTGATGTGCTGTACCAGCCCGCTACCTTGGAGATGCCATGACCTTCGTCGAGGACGAGGAGACCGTCGCCAACCCGGTCGACGCGCCCGAACTCCCGGCCGTCCGGCTGAGCGACCGGGAGCTGTCGTGGCTCGCCTTCAACAACCGGGTGCTCGACCTGGCCCGCGACGCCAAGCGGGTCCCGCTGCTGGAGCGGGCCAAGTTCCTGGCGATCTTCTCCTCGAACCTCGACGAGTTCTTCATGGTGCGGGTGGCCGGGCTGAAGCGCCGGATCGCCGCCGGCGTCGCCGTCCCTAGCGCGTCGGGGATGCTGCCTCGCGAACTCCACGACGCCATCCTGAACCGCACCAGGGAACTGGTCGCCGAGCAGTCCCGGGTGTTCGCCGACGAGATCCGGCCCGAGCTGGCCGGCCACGGCATCGAGATCCTGCGCTGGGACCAGCTCACCGACGCCGAGCGGCTGCGGATGCGGGACCTCTTCGAGTCGCGGATCTTCCCCGTCCTGACCCCCCTGGCCGTCGACCCCTCCCACCCGTTCCCCTACATCTCGGGGCTGTCGGTCAACCTCGCGGTACTGCTGCGCAACCCGGTCACCGGCGCCCGCCAGTTCGCAAGGGTGAAGGTGCCCACCCTGCTGAGCCGGTTCGTCCCGCTCGGCGAGGGCCGGTTCCTGCCGCTGGAGGACGTCATCGCCCAGCACCTCGGCGAGGTCTTCTCCGGGATGCAGATCATCGGCCACAGCACCTTCCGGGTGACCCGCAACGAGGACCTCGAGGTCGAGGAGGACGACGCCGAGAACCTGCTGTTCGCCCTGGAGAAGGAGCTGCTGCGCCGCAAGGTGGGCCGCCCGCCGGTGCGGCTCGAGGTCGAGCAGGACATCGACGAGCGGATGCTCAGGCTGCTGATCAGCGAGCTCGACATCAGCGAGAAGGAGGTCTTCGCGATCCCCGGCCCGCTCGACCTGACCGGGCTGTTCTCGATCGCCGCCCTGGACCGCGAGGAGCTGAGCTACCCCTCCTTCCTGCCCAAGACCCACCCCGAGCTGGCCGAGGTGGAGACCGCAAGGCCGGCCGACCTGTTCGCCGCCCTGAAGCGCCGCGACGTGCTGCTGCACCACCCCTACGACTCGTTCGCCACCAGCGTCCAGCGGTTCATCGAGCAGGCCGCAGCCGACCCTGCGGTGCTGGCCATCAAGCAGACCCTGTACCGCACCTCGGGCGACTCCCCGATCATCGACGCCCTGATCGAGGCCGCGCAGGCCGGCAAGCAGGTGCTGGCCCTGGTCGAGATCAAGGCAAGGTTCGACGAGCAGGCCAACATCGACTGGGCCCGCAAGCTGGAGAAGGCCGGCTGCCACGTGGTGTACGGCCTGGTCGGGCTGAAGACCCACTGCAAGCTGTCCCTCGTGGTGCGCGAGGAGCCCAAGGGGCTGCGGCGCTACGTCCACATCGGCACCGGCAACTACAACCCCACCACCGCCCGGATGTACGAGGACATGGGGCTGCTGACCTCAAACCCGGTGATCACCGAGGACGTCGCCAAGCTGTTCAACCACCTGTCCGGCATGTCGCAGGAGACCCGGTACCGCCGACTCCTGGTCGCCCCGCACAGCACCCGCAAGGGGATCATCGCCGCGATCGAGCGGGAGATCGCCAACCACCGTGCCGGGCTGCCCGCCGGGGTGCGGATCAAGGTCAACTCGATAGTCGACGAGGCTACCTCCGACGCGCTCTACCGGGCCTCCCAGGCCGGCGTCGGCGTCGACCTGTGGGTGCGTGGCATCTGTTCAGTGATGCCCGGGATCCCGGGCCTCAGCGAGAACATCAGGGTGCGGTCGATCCTTGGCCGGTTCCTCGAGCACAGCAGGCTGTTCTGGTTCGCCAACGCCGGCAAGCCGCTGGTCGGCATCGGCTCGTCGGACCTGATGCACCGCAACCTCGACCGCCGCGTCGAGGTGCTTGTCGCGCTCACCCACCCGCGCCACATCGAGCAGGTCGAGAGGCTCTTCGACCTCGCCTTCGACCCGGGCACCGCCTCATGGTGGCTGACCGGCGACACCTGGACGCAGCGCACCCAGGACGAGGCCGGCAGCCCGCTGCTCGACCTGCAGGACCACCTCATCTCGGTGATGGGCCAGCGCCGGTCCGAGCGCTCCGAGGCGGCAAGGTAGATGGCGTCCCCGTCCCGGCCGCGCCACGTCACGGCCGCCGGCACCGTGGTGATCCGCACCACAGCCAAGGGCAAGCGGCAGGTGCTGCTGGTGCACCGCCCCGCCTACGGCGACTGGAGCCTGCCGAAGGGCAAGACGAACCCCGACGAGTACCTGGCCGCCTGCGCGGTCCGGGAGACCCTTGAGGAGAGCGGGGTCACCGCCCGGCTCGGCGTGCCGGTCGAGCGGATCAGCTACCCGGTCAGCGCCGGCATGAAGTCGGTCAGCTACTGGAAGGCCGAGGTGGTCGCCAGCAAGCGCCACAAGGCCAACTCCGAGGTGGACGCCGTCAAGTGGCTGTCGATCCCCGACGCGGTGGCCACCGTCAGCTACCCCGACGAGGTGCCCCTGATCCAGCAGGCCGCCGACCTGCCGCACACCACCCCGGTGCTGGTGGTGCGCCACGCCAAGGCGATGCTGCGCAAGTTCTGGACCGGCCGCGACCAGGCCAGACCGCTCGACTCCCGCGGCCGACGGCAGGCCGACCTGCTGGTGCCGCTGCTGCAGGCCTACGGGGTCACGCGCGCGGCGTCGTCCACCTCCGCCCGCTGCCGCCAGACCTTCAAGCCGTTCGCCAAGGCCGCCCACCTCGACATCGAGGGTTGGACGACGCTCAGCGAGGAGCAGGGCAAGGACCACCCCGCGGCGGTCGCCACCCTGATCCGGCGGCTGGCCGCCGAGGCGGTCGCCACCGGGACGCCGACCGCCGTCTGCGGCCACCGTCCGGTGCTGCCGGCGATGCTGGAGGCGCTCGGCGTCCCACCCCGGCCGCTGCAGCCGGGCGCCGTGCTGGTCGCCCACCTCGACGCCGACGGCAGCACGGTCGCCATCGAGTTCCACAAGCCGCGGATCTGACGCCGTCCGACCGGTCCCCGCAGACCTGCGGGCGATTCCGGAGTGTCTTCCACCGCAGTTCACCAGCTGTTCACCCAGCGGTCCCGAACCGGTCAACCCGGGCTGGCAGGTTCAGTGGCAGAGCAACCGCTCTGATCCGCTGAGTTCTAAGGAACACGTGTGAAGATCTCCTCCCTGGCCGGCACAGTGCTGGCCCTCGCCACCGCTGTGAGTCTGACGGGTTGCGCCGTCAACGAGGCGCCGGCCACCGGCGCCCCCGCTGGCGAGACCTCCGCTCCCACCTCTGCCGCTGCGCTCTCCGGCACCCTGCAGGGCGTCGGCGCCACCTCGATGAAGGCCGCCCAGGAGATGTGGGGGGCCGACTTCCAGGTCGCCAACCCTCAGGTGACGGTCAACTACAAGCCGGACGGTTCCGGCGCCGGCCGCGAGGCGTTCGCCGCGGGCGCCGCCCAGTTCGCCGGCTCCGACCGTGCCCTCAACGACGAGGAGATCGCCAACGGCGGCTTCGCCGGCTGCGCGGCCGACTCCACGGCCTGGAACCTGCCGGTCTACATCTCCCCGATCGCGATCATCTTCAACATCGAGGGCGCCAGCGAGCTCACCCTCGACCCGGCCACCGCCGCCGGAATCTTCGCCGGCAAGATCACCAACTGGAACGACCCGGCGATCGCCGCCACCAACTCGGGAGCGACCCTGCCCGACCTGCCGATCACTGCCGTCCACCGCGCCGACGACTCCGGCACCACCGACAACTTCACCGCCACGCTGGCCGCGCTGGCTCCGCAGGTGTGGACCTGGGAGGCCGATGGCGAGTGGCCGGCCGAGCTGGGCGGTGAGGCCGCGCAGGGCACCTCCGGGGTGGTCCAGGCCGTCACCCAGGGCGCGGGGGCGATCGGGTACGCCGACGCCTCCCAGGCCGGCGAGCTGGGCAAGGCGTCAGTGCTGATCGGGGACACCCCGCAGCAGCCGACCGCCGAAGCCGCAGCCGCCGTGGTGGACGCCTCCCCGCGGGTCTCCGGCCGCGCCGAGCACGACCTGGCCGTCGAACTGGACCGTACCGCCGAAGGGGTCTACCCGTTCGTCCTGGTCGCCTACGCCATCGTGTGCGAGGCCTACGCCGACCCGGCCGACGCGGAACTGGTGAAGGCCTACGTCGGTTACCTCGCCTCCGCCGAGGGCCAGTCCTCCGCCGCCCAGGCCGCGGGTTCGGCGCCGCTGTCGGCAGCGCTGAGCCAGGCCGTGGCCGCCTCTGTGGACGCCATCAAGTAGTGGGACCTAACGTGGCGATGGTGGGGCGTGCGCGTCCCGCCATCGCCGTGTTGTCCGTCCGGACTCACGCGCCTAGAGGAAGCCAATGTCGATGACCCACACCGGTCCGCCCCCGCTCGCCGTCCCCGACGGCGACCAGGAGCCGGCCCCGACCCCTGGCCCGACCGCCGGACCGGCCCCGGCCGACCGCCGCCGGATCGGCGACCCGGTGTTCCGCGGGATCGCCACCGCCGCCGGCATCACGATCCTCGTCGTCCTCGCCCTGGTGGCCGCCTTCCTCATCGCGCAGGGTTCACCGGCGCTGACCGCCTCGAACGAGGCCCTCACCGAACGGGGCTACGGCCCGTTCGTGGAATGGGTGCTGCCGTACGCCTTCGGCACGCTGTGGGCGGCGCTGCTGGCGCTGGCGATGGCCGTCCCGGTGTCGATAGGGATCGCGCTGTTCATCTCGCACTACGCACCGCGCCGGCTCGCCAGGCCGCTGGGTTACGTGATCGACCTGCTGGCGGCTGTGCCGTCGGTGGTGTTCGGGCTGTGGGGCTCGCTCACCCTCGCCCCCGCGATCCGGCCGCTGTGGAGCTGGCTGAACGCCAACGTCGGGTGGTTCCCGCTGTTCTCCGGCCAGGTCTCAGGCACCGGCCGGACGATCCTCACCGCCGCCATCGTGCTGGCCGTGATGGTGCTCCCGATCATCACGTCACTGTGCCGGGAGGTCTTCCTGCAGACCCCCAGGCTGCATGAGGAGGCCGCCCTGGCGCTGGGCGCCACCCGGTGGGAGATGGTGAAGATGGCGGTGCTGCCGTTCGGCCGGCCCGGCATCATCGCAGCGGTCATGCTCGGCCTGGGCCGTGCGCTGGGCGAGACGATGGCGGTCGCCATGGTGATGTCCGGCGGCCGGAACATCACCTTCGAGGTGCTCACCTCCGACAACCCCAACACCATCGCGGCGACCATCGCGCTCAACTTCCCCGAATCCTTCGGCCTGAAGGTCAACCAGTTGATCGCCGCCGGGCTCGTCCTGTTCGTGATCACCCTTGGCGTGAACATGTTCGCCCGCTGGATAGTCTCCCGCCGCGCCGAGTACTCAGGGGCCAACTGATGAGCACCCAGACGCTGCGCCCCGGAACCTCAGGGCTCACCGCAGGAGCCCTGCCCCGCTGGACCGCCCCCGCCGTCATCGTCGGCTCGCTGGCGGTCGGCTACGCGGTAGCCGACCTCCTGCTGGCCCCACCCAGCCTCGTCGCCGTCCTGGCGGTCGGGTTCGCCGTCTACCTCGTCGTGATGGAGGTGGCGACCCGGGTCGTCGAGGGGGCCCGGCAGGCCGCCGACCGGCGCGCCCGGCACCTGGTCACCGGCGCTTTCGGCCTGGCGCTGCTGCCGCTGGGCTCCCTGCTGTGGGAGGTGGTCAGCCAGGGCACCGCCCGGCTCGACCTCCAGTTCTTCACCTACTCGATGCGCAACGTGGTCGGGGAGGGCGGCGGCGCCGCCCACGCGATCGCCGGAACCTTGTGGGTGACCGGACTGGCGATGCTGATCTCGGTCCCGATCGGGCTGCTCACCGCCATCTACCTTGCCGAGTACGCCTCGGGGAACCGGCTGTCGAAGGCGATCACCTTCTTCGTCGACGTGATGACCGGGGTGCCCTCGATCGTCGCCGGCCTGTTCGCGTACTCGCTGATGGCGATGGTCTTCGGCCCCGGCTCGGTCTCCGGGTTCGCCGGCTCGGTGGCCCTGTCGGTGCTGATGATCCCTGTGGTGGTGCGCTCCTGCGAGGAACTGCTTCGGCTGGTCCCCAACGAACTGCGCGAGGCCTCCTACGCGCTCGGGGTGGCGAAGTGGAAGACCATAGTCCGGATCGTCATCCCGACCTCGATAGCCGGCCTGGTGTCGGGCGTCATCTTGTCGATAGCGCGGGTGATCGGTGAGACCGCCCCGCTGATGATCGTGGCCGGCTTCACCGCCAGCCTCAACAACGACCCGTTCTCCAACCCCATGATGACCCTGCCGGTCTTCGTCTGGGACTCCTACGCGCACCCCGGTGTGGTCGCCCAGCCCTACTGGGACCGGGCCTGGGCCGGCGCGCTCACCCTCATCCTCATCGTGATGGCGCTGAACCTCATCGGTCGCCTGATCGCCGCCCGCTTCGCGCCCCGCACGGGCCGCTGAACCAAGGAACCAACTGTGTCAAAACGCATCGACATCACCGACCTCAACGTCTACTACGGCAAGTTCAAGGCGGTCGAAGGGGTCTCGATGACCATCGAACCCCGCTCGGTCACCGCCTTCATCGGACCGTCCGGCTGCGGGAAGTCCACCTTCCTGCGCACCCTGAACCGGATGCACGAGGTGATCAACGGCGCTTACGTCGAGGGCGAGGTGCTGATGGACGGCGAGAACCTCTACGGCCCCGGTGTCGACCCGGTACGGGTGCGGCGTCAGGTCGGCATGGTCTTCCAGCGGCCGAACCCGTTCCCGACGATGTCGATCAAGGAGAACGTGCTCGCCGGCATCACCCTGAACAACTCCCGGATGTCGCAGCCGGACAAGGACGAGCTCGCCGAGCGGGCGCTGCGCGGCGCCAACCTGTGGGAGGAGGTCAAGAACCGCCTCGACCTGCCCGGCTCGGGCCTGTCCGGTGGCCAGCAGCAGCGGCTGTGCATAGCCCGCGCCATCGCCATGCAGCCCGACGTGATCCTGATGGACGAGCCGTGCTCGGCGCTCGACCCGATCTCGACGCTGGCCATCGAGGACCTGATCCACGAGCTCAAGGAGACCTACACGGTGGTGATCGTGACCCACAACATGCAGCAGGCGGCCCGCGTCTCCGACACCACAGCGTTCTTCAACATCGCCGGGACCGGGTCGCCCGGCAAGCTGATCGAGGTCGGCCCCACCGACAAGATCTTCTCCACCCCCGACGTGAAGGCGACCGAGGACTACATCTCCGGCCGGTTCGGCTGAGCCGCCGAGGTGACCCATCGGCTCCGTGTCGGGTCTGCCGCCGCACCCCCGGACGGCGCGGACCCACCCCTTCCCGGGTGGTTCAGCGGCCCAACTAGACTGCACGCGTGAGTGGCGCAGGGTGGTATCCGGACCCGGGCAGGCAGCCCGGCATGTACCGGTACTGGACGGGGACCGAGTGGACGTCGGCGATCACCGCCAACCCGGCGGCCACCCCGCCCCCGGCCGGTCCGGGCCCCGCCATCCCGCCAGGACTTGAACCGCAACGCTCGAAGGTCGGCTGGTGGGCGGGCGGCATCGCGGCGCTGCTCGTGCTCGTCCTGGTGATCTGGTTCGTCACCCAGCCCTGGGGCCCGATCGTCGGCCCGACCGAGCAACCGTCCGCGTCCCCCGGCGGCAACCCGACCCAGGACGTCTGCCCGGCCCTCGACCCCAGCCAGAGCACCGAGCCGCCGCCGCAGCACAACGACGGTCGCGTCCACGGCGGGAAGATCTCCTACCCGATGCTCGGCTCGCCGTGGAGCGAGGTGTACGGCGACAACCGGGTGCCGTTCGCGCGTGATGTCGCCCAGCAGTCGGTCACCGTCGAGCCGGACTACGAACCGGGGGCCAGCTGGGTCGCCGCGGTGCTGGTCGCCGAGCTCGTCGCCGGAGACGGCTTCTTCAGCCCCAAGGAGGGCTCGGAGATCGTCATGAGGTGCGTGGTGGGCAGGTTCTACGCCGACGCCGTCGTCGAGCGCGACGACCTGGTGTCCAAGGCGATCACTGTCGACGGCCATGACGCCTGGGTGGTGGAGTCCCACCTCAGCTTCGACATCCCCAACCTGAACACCAAGGGCGAGCTGGCGATCGTGGTGATCGTCGACACCGGCCCCGAGTCGGCCTCGCTGTACTACGCCTCCATCCCCGACACGGTGCCGGAACTGGTCCAGGACGCCCGCGACGTGCTGGAGAACCTCACAGTCGACGCCTGAGGCTCACTTCTCGTCGTCCGCCAGGACTATCACCGCGTCATCCTCGCCGAGCCGGAGCCGGTCGGGCTTGTGGGGGTTGAGGTGCACCCCGTAGTTGCGCCTGCGGGAGTGGGCCTCGGCCCCCACCCGGTACCCGATGGCGGTCTCGCCGCGGGCCGCCGCCGCCGCGAGCACCGTGTAGAAGTCGGTCTCCACCCCGGGCTTGAGGTACAACCCGGCGGGGCGCAGGTAGATCTCGCAGCCGTGGCTGCTGAACAGGGTGTCGAAGACCTCGGCAAGGCCCGGGTTCTCGCTGACCTGCGCCAGCAGCAGGCCGACCAGGCGGTCGCTGACGATGAAGTCGTCGGCCCGCGTCACCTCGGCCAGCTCCCGGTTGCCGTCGTCGCGCATCTCGCTGACGATGCTGAGCCGCTTCCCGGTCCGGTCCGCGATCTCGCGAAGGTGCAGCAGGGTGACCAGCGTGCGGGCGTCGGCGGCCTGGGCGTCGTGCAGGTGGCCGTCGGCCAGCACCAGGATGTGGTCATGGCCGGCGACGTCGAGTGACTCCAGCACCGGGCGGCTGGTGGTGTCGGCGCGCCGGAACCCGACGGCCATCCCGGGCGGGCTCGCCACGCCCGGGTCGGGGACGTCGGCGACCACGGTGGCGGAGGACCCCGGCGGGGTGTACCTGGCGAGTTCGGCCAGCAACTCCCCGATCCCCGCGTTGTACCCAAGCACGAGCGTCCGCTCAGGCCTGGGGGCGGGCGCCGTCGCGCCGGAGATCGCGTCCGGGTCGGGCGCGCCGGGCGGGGCCGGGACTATCCCGCTGTCATCGGCCGAGATCACGACAAGCCGGTCCTGCGGCTCCAGCTCGGTGGTCGGCGCAGGGTTCAGCAGCGGACGGTCCTGACGCACCAGCCCGATCACCGCCGAGTCGGCGAACCCGGCCTGGGCGTCGAGGTAGGTGGACCCGGCCGGCGTGGGCTGGTCGACGAAGTAGATCTCGTCCCCGTCGAAGTCGAGCAGCTCCGAGTAGACGGTGCTCAGGCCGCTCTGCCGGCAGGTCTGCGCGGTGAGCCGGCGGACCAGCGTGCTGGCCAGCAGCCACTGCGCCGAGTCGCGGCCCACCGTCCGGGCGGCATCAAGGTTGGCCGGCGAGTCGAGAGCTGCCACGATCCGGGCGCCCGGTGCCCCGTCCGGCAGCGCATGGGTGAGGGCCAGCGCGGTCTTCAGCGCGGCGGCGTCGGGGTCGGGGGCCTCACCGGTGAGGATGATCACGCTGCGCGCGGCCAGCGGGCTGACGATCCTGATGTCCGACGGCGAGGTCGGGTCTCCGCTGCGGCACACGATGGTGGTCCGGCCGGTGTCGGGCACCCGCTCGCGCAGTTCGTCCTCCATCTCCACCTTGTCGCGGTCAGCCAGGATCACGATGGTGGCCCGCTTGCGGGAGGCGTTGGCCCGGCACAGCTCACCGACGATCAGGAAGAGCTGCGGCGACCAGCCGAGGATCAGCGTGTGGTCGGTCTCCAGCACGAGGCTGCGGCCCTTGCGCAGCTGGATCATCTTGTCGTCGAAGGCGCCCGACACGATGCCGATCAGGCTGGCGACGATCACCAGGCCGCCGATCGTGACCAGCAGCATCAGCAGCCGGAAGCCCCAGCCGGTGTCCCCGCCCATCGTGCCCGGGTCGAGGGTGCGCATCAGGTTGCCCCACACGATGTCCCAGAAGTCGCCGTCCTCGGCGTCGTCGGGGAAGACCCGCAGCACCACCGCCACCGCCGCCACCACCACGACGAAGGCCACGGTGGCCAGGGCGAGCAGCCCCATGATCGCAACCGTGCCGCGCGCCATCCAGTTGTCGAAGCCGTAGCGCAGCCGATCGCGCAGTCCAGGCGTCTCCACAGCCTCCCCTTCCGTCAGCCGGCGACTCCCCTGTCGCCGGCTCCGGTGGCTTGCACCCTAGCGGCAGCGTGCGCCGTCCGACACAAACCGGGGCAATCCGCCCACCCGCGTGGATAATCCACACCAGTCCCGCTGTGACCCCGGATTATGTCGGGAAGGGGTGGCCCGCGCCGTCCGACACAAACCGGGGCAATCCGCCCACCCGCGTGGATAATCCACACCAGTCCCGCTGTGACCCCGGATTGTGTCGGGTAGGGGTGGCC